>NZ_JCBCBS010000068.1:0-10054 GCF_059864205.1 Pelovirga sp. | reverse complement strand
GCTCACCGCTCACCGCTCACATCAATCCCCATCCCAGTGCTTGATCACTCCTGATTCCAGCGCTGCGCGTTCGACCGCAGCCGTTACATCTTTATGAACCTCGGGGTGCAACAGTGAGGGCACCAGTTCGTGCTCTTCAGCGTGACGGGCGATGCACTGGGCTGCCGCAATTTTCATCTTGTTGTTGATTCTGGTGGCGCGGACGTTAAGGGCGCCGCGGAACAAACCGGGAAAGGCGAGGGCGTTGTTGACACTTTTACCGTCAGCGGCAAAAGAAGCGCCGGCCTGTATGGCCAGCTCCGGCTCAATCTCCGGGTTCGGATTGGACAGAGCGAGAATAACCGACCCCTTGCGCACCATTTCCGGGGTGATCAGACCGTGACGTCCTGTCGTCGCAATAACAACATTGGCCTTCTGCATGACTTCTTCAAGGGATCCATCGTTGCCACCGGCGGCAACCAGGCGTTCACGGGCACTCATATCGATATCGGTGCCGATGACCTTTTTTACCCCGTAAGAGAGCAGCAGTTTGCTGATTCCCATCCCCGCCGCACCTAAACCGATCATCCCGACCGTTGATTGCTTGAGCATCATTCCTGAAAAACGGGTGGCATTGAGTAGGGCTGCCAGTACGACCACCGCCGTGCCGTGTTGATCGTCGTGCATGACCGGGATGTCAAGCTGGGCATCAAGTACTTCCTCAATCTGAAAACACTCAGGGGCTTTTATGTCTTCGAGCTTGATCGCGCCGAAGGTCGGAGCAATGTTCAAGACCGTATCAATAATAACCTGCGGATCATGGCTCTGGATCAGGATGGGAACGCCGCTGACGCCGACCAGATGATCAAACAGGACGGCCTTGCCTTCCATGACCGGCATCCCCGCGACGGCACCAATGTCACCCAGCCCGAGGATCGCGGTGCCGTTAGTCACAATAGCCACTTGATTGGGGATGGAGGTGTATTTGTAGGCGAGTTCCGGTGAGCGCTGTATGTCTTTACAAATGGCGGCGACACCAGGCGTGTAGATCTGCCGAACGTCGGTGATGGTTTCAATCCGGACGCGGCTGCGCGTGGCAATTTTGCCACCCTCATGAATTTGGTGGACCAGATCGATCAGATCTTCGACAATAATCCCTTCAAGTCTTGAAATCGATTCGACCAGGTCGTCAAACTGCTCTTCCGAATCAACGTAAACGACTATTTCACGGGTATTGTGGGTGCGACCGACGCGCACCAGATGAATGTCACCTACGCTGGCATTTTTCTCGGCAATAGCGGTTGTTACGCTGGATAAATGGCCGGGTTTATCCTTGAGCATCAGCCGCAGACATTTGGCAATTTTTCCGGCACCCTTTTCAATATCCATTTTCACTCCAATGTGATCATTTTTTGTTATGAAGGGACTCCATTCCAGGGAATTTTCAGATTTAGCCTGGGCAAGATAACAAAAAACACTGAAAAAAAATATTCATTTACCAAGATACAATGATATTTATGTATTTTTCTAATAAGTTGCTGGTGTCACAAAAACTCATCAACTGCTGCACCATTCTGAAAACAGTCGCCATCGTTTCACTGCTTCGACGCAGGTAAGTACCCCTCATTGTTCAACAATAGCGCGCCTGGCATGTGGCGCTTTGAGCTGAGCCATCCAAGCTGAAGCTTTTGCCGAGCACCGCAATAATTGACTTGTGTCCTTTGGCTCAGCACATAGCTAACAAATTCGGTAAAATATAACCTATTGATTCTTTGCTTTCTAGCTATATTCTGCTAAATTTACATTGTGTTTGTAACTGTTCAGCACTGCCCTTGCGCAGGGTCGGGGTTACTGTGGCAAGGGTGTTTGTCGCCAATTAGCACCAATCTTCCGCTCTCCTCTGAAAAGTCGTTACTCTCGCGAAAGCGGGAGTCCAGGAATCTGAGCAACTCCCCTGGATACCCGCCTTAGCGGGGATGACGTGCATGGTCGTTAAACGCAGCGGAAGATCAGTATTAATTAGAAAACTTTATGATAAGTAAAAAGGGGGACTGATGAAAGTTTTGTTTGTTCTATTCACCGTTGGTTTTCTCATGGCTTGTTCAAGCCAAACGCCCCAGGAACTTGTTGCTGAAGGTGATCGACTCAAGGCAGAAGGGAATATCCGTGGAGCCATCGTTCTTTACAAAAACGCCCTGGACAAGGACGCGAACGATCTGTCTGCCCGTCTGGGACTGGCTTTAGCTTATCGGGAAAGTGACAGCCTCGAACTGGCAGAACAGGAGTTTCAGAAGGTTTTACTGCAAAACCCTTCTTCCTACGACATTTTGCTTCAGCTGGCAGCCGTTGCCATTGACAGAGGCGACCCGCAAAAGGGTTTAACCGAAATTGAGCGCTTCCATTCAGCAGCTTCTCCCAACGCCGAATCACTTACCCTTCAGGGCCGGGCTTATGGTGCTTCAGGTGACTTGACTGAAGCAGAGAATCTATTCAACCAGGCTATAGTACTTAACCCCACTTATGCCCCTGCCCATTTGAATCTGGCAAAAACCTATCTGCAACGCAACGACATATCCCGTGCGGAACAGCGTCTGCGCGAAGTAATTGCTCTTGATGAACGCCAGTTTGAAGCGTATTTTTTACTAGCTCCCCTGGTTACTGCCAGAGGTGAAATTGAGTCCGCCCTGCAACTGTATCTTGATATTGTCGCTGTTGAACCACGTCAACATTACGCTCTCTATATGGCGGGAATTCTCCAGCTTGATCTCGGTGATTTCGCCGCTGCTGAAAAAAGCGTCGAACAACTTGGACGCCTATTTTCCGATCGCCCCGAGAGCTACCGTTTAAAAGGGATGCTGCTCTATCGTCAAGGGGACTACGATGATGCCCGGGTCGCCCTGGATCAGTCGCTGCGCACTGAACAGCATCCGTTGACCTATCTGTTTCTGGGCTTGAGTTATTATTCCCTTGAGCGCTTCGAGCTTGCCCTCAATCAGTTTCAGAACGCCCTCGATATCAGTCCCGAATTTGAGCGGGCGCGGGTGCTGGTTGCTTTGACCCTGCTCAAGCAGGAACGCGTTGATGATGCCATTGCCCAGATCCAGCGGGTGGTGAGCGCCAACCCCAACAACGCCTATGCGCGCAATATCCTCGGCAGTGCGTTGCTGGCCGCCGGTCAGCTCGATCGCGGTATGGCCGAACTGGAAGCGGCAACCAATCTGGATCCGACCATGGTTGAGGCCCATTTGCAGCGTGGTGCAGTACGTCTGTCCCGGGGTGAAATCAGCGCCGGAGAAGAAGATCTCATTCGTGCCGTCCATGTGTCCCCTGAACTGTTGAATAGCCGGCTGATGTTGGTTACTCATTATCTGCGTCAGAAAAACTATTCAGCGGCCATCGACACCCTCAGTGAAGGGATGACCGGCACCCCACAGGACGCGTTGCTCAATAATTATCTTGCTGCTGCTTATTTTTCCCAGAACCGACCGCAACAGGCCATCGTCGCCCTGCAGGCAGCCAAAGAGGCCAATCCCGACTACCTGACCCCGTACTTTAATCTGGCCTCCTACTATGCATCGCAATCCGATTATGATCAGGCGTTGCAGCAGTTTGACGACGTACTCAGCCGTGAAGCCGACAATTTGCGCGCTTTGCTTGGCAGCGCTGCGATCTACAATGTTCAGGGTCGCAACGACGATCTGGAGGCAGCCTATCGCCGGGTTGAAGCGACACGGACGGAGCAGGGTTTTGTCGCTACTGCCCAGTATCGTCTGCGTCAGCGTGATCTGTCAGCGGCCCTGGCGGTAGTTGATCGCGGCCTGCAACTGCATGTTAACTCTGCCCCGTTGCTGGAAATCAAGGGTGCGCTGCACCAGCAACAAGGTGAGTCCGGCGCTGCTGAAGCGACTTTTGTGGATCTGGCCGCTGTTGCGCCGGAGCGTGGCAATACCTTGTTGTGGCGTCACTACATGAACAATAATCGCGACCAGGCGCGCAGGCTTGTTGAGGACCTTCTTCGTTCGCAATCCGGGCAGGAATATCCCTACCTGCTGGCGGCATCCTTGCATACCGCGGCAGGGGATACTGATACAGCAACAAGCCTGCTGCAGCAGGGTATCAGCAGGCTGCAGCGACCTTCGCGTCTGCAGTTGCAACTGGCCTCTATTTTCGAACAACTGCAGCAAGTAGAGCGGGCAGAGCAGCTGTACCAGCGCATTCTCCGATCCGACCCCACCTTTGCCCCGGTTCACGTCGCCATCGGTACCCTGGCGGAACGGCGTGGTAACAAAGGGGCTGCTCGTGAACATTATCAGAACGCCCTGAGTCACGATCGCGACAATGTGATTGCCCTGAACAACCTGGCCTATATTCTGGCCGACAATTTCGGTGAAGATCGTCAGGCACTGGATTATGCCATGCGCGCTTACCAGTTGCGTCCCAACGACCCACGCATCATGGATACCCTCGGCTACATTCTGGTAAAAAATGATCGCGCCGGGGACGCCCTGAACCTGTTGCAACAAGCGCACAATCTGTTACCGGATATTCCGGTGGTGGCTATTCATCTCGCCCAGGCAAAAATTGCTCTGGGCGACAAGGAGTCCGCCCGTACCCTGCTCGAACAGGTCCGGGACAGCACGTCAACGGAGGATGCAGCAACAGCGAGAAGCATGCTGAATCAGCTATAATGGGGGGATCAGGGATGATCAGACCATCATTTCTGCTACAGTTGGGTGACACCTTTCTGGCTGGTGTTTGCCTGATACTGGCGCATTATCTGCGTTATGGTCGATTGAGTAGCGAGACCCTGATACTTGAGGGTGGAATATTTAAGCTGGCCTCTTACGTGGTTGTTGTTATTATCATTTCCTATCTGTTTAACCTCTATGAGTTTCAACAGTTTAACGAGCTGTGGAGGGTTGCTGCCAAGATTGTTTTTGCCCTGACCGTCTCTCTTCTTGCTCTGTCAGCGTTGTTTTATATCCTTCCCGGTCTCGGTTTCTGGCGCGGCGTTTTACTGATCAGTTTACTGCTGTTTGGTTTCTGCCAAATACTGGTGCGCTGGTTGATCCGAAAATTCTCGCGGGTGTCTTTTTTTGCTAACCGGGTATTAATTGTTGGTGCCGGCTCCCTGGCCAAAAAAATTTCCGAGATTGTGCCGTCCGATCACAACATGCACAGCTATACCCGTTTTGTTGCTTGTACTGATAAGGTTCCCGTTGTTGACCCGGACCTGATTGTCGGCCATATCAATGACATTGACCAGATAACCCTTGATTATCGTCCGCAAAAAATGGTCATCGCCCTGGCCGAACGGCGCGGATACCTGCCGCTGAAAGAAATCATGCACAGCAAATTGCGTGGCGTCGAAGTATACGATGCTGCCACCTACTACGAGCATGTCAGTGGTTGTCTGATGATCGAAGAAATGCATCCGAGTTCTTTTATCTTCAATCAGCGCTTTCGCATGACTCCATTTATGCGCAGTTATAAACGCTTATTTGACGTTGCCTTGTCGGGAATAGGTTTGCTGATAACCGCTCCTTTTTTTCCTTTTATTGCCCTGGCGATTGTTCTCGATTCCCGGGGACCAGTTTTCTACAAGCAGCTGCGCGTCGGTGAAAATGAGCATGAATTTTTCGTCTATAAATTTCGTACCATGAGCGACGGCGCGGAAAATGATTCCGGCGCGGTGTGGGCGCAAAAAAATGATCCGCGCGTCACCCGGGTCGGCCACTTCATGCGCAAAACCCGCATCGATGAGATCCCCCAGCTTTACAATGTTTTCAAAGGTGACATGAGTTTCATCGGTCCGCGTCCTGAACGCATGACCTTTGTCGAGCGGTTGAAAGAGTCTATCCCCTTTTATTCAACCCGGCATTTTGTCAAACCGGGGGTGACCGGCTGGGCCCAGGTGCGTTACCCCTATGGCGCATCTGATGAGGATGCCCTGGAAAAACTGCGTTATGATCTTTATTACATCAAGAATTATTCCATTGCGCTCGACTTCAAGATTATTCTTGATACCATTCGTGTTGTTACTTCAGGTTTTGGCGGGAGATAAAAAATGAAAATTTTTGGATTTGCATGGGTTTTTGTTCTGGTTGTATTGATGACAACCGCAGCTGCAGAAGACTATCGCATCGGCAGCGGCGATGTGCTGGAGATTTCGGTCTGGGGCGTCCCTGAGATGAGTCGTACGGTGATCGTACGTCCGGACGGAAAAATTACCTTGCCGGCGGTGGGGGATGTGGTGGCCGACGGTATCGCGCCGATGGCGTTGAGCCGCCATATCGCGAAAGTTATTGAAGACTACGTTAAACAGCCGGTGGTGACCGTTTCGGTGCAGCAGATTCGCAACAACCGGGTGTATGTCATTGGTGGCAGCGTTTCACGGGTGTTTGATATGACCAATCAGATGACCCTGCTCAAGCTGCTCAGTGAACTCGGCGATTTCAGCCGTGCCGATTTGCGCCGCGCTTACCTGTCGCGTAACAATGAAAAGATCAATACTGATTTTTTCGCGCTTTATTTCCGTGGTGATTTGAGTCAGGACGTTGCGATCCAGGCCGAAGATATCATCTATATCCCGAGCAACATGACCAATATTGTCTATGTGCTTGGCGCGGTGACCACCCCGCAGCCAATCCAGTACGTTGAAGGGATGCGGGCTCTTGACGCGATACTGGGTGCCGGCGGTTTTTCCGATTTTGCCCGTGAAAACTCGGTATCGATTATTCGCGAAGGGGGGGAGCGGATCAATATCGATCTGCGTAAAGTGCGCCGAGGTCGTGACATTGAAGAAAATGTTCAGTTACGTCCCGGTGACTATCTGATTGTTGATGAAAGTCTCTTTTAAAGGTTAGTAATACGAATGAAAGACACCCTTAAGCAAATATTAAGTTTTCTGCAGGCCCTCTATCGCTATAAGTACCTGTTTGTTGCCGTAACACTGCTGGTGATGACGGCTATCGGTATCTACAGCCTTACCCTGCCCAAGATTTATCGCGCTGATACCACGGTTTTTATCGAAAGTAATGTGATTGACGAACTGGTGCGCGGTATCGCCATCACCCCAAGCATGGAAGATCGCGTGCGGGTGCTGCAGGCAGCCATGCTCAGTCGCGACATGATCATCAAGACCCTGGTTGAGCTCAACTCCAATATGCTGACCCGCAGTGAAGCGGCGCAACAGGAATATATTTCAGCATTACAGCGCCGTACGAGCATCAATGTTACACGACAGATGGACCGCTTTACCGTCTCAATCGATGATACGGACCCCCAATTTGCCCAACGTTTTATCAACTCGTTGGTAGGAATCTATATCGAAGAGAGTCTGTCTTCCACCCGCGCAGAGACCTTTGGCGCCGGCCGATTTTTACAGGAACAGCTTGATTCCTTTAAAATCCGCCTTGAAGCAGCAGAGGACCGGATCATTGAGTTCCGGAACAGCCAGGGGATCTTTTTTTCCGTCGATGAGGCCGGGACCCTGGCCGCTATCCGGCAGATGATGAATCAGATCGAAGACATTGAACTGAATCAGGACACCCTGCGCGCCCGTCAAGCACGGTTAGTTGAGCAGTTAAACCGCACCAACCCAACCATCGACATGGTCAGCGAGGCAGCAGAGAGCAATCGCGTTATGGAGATGGAAAATCGTCTGAGCAATCTGTTGCTGCGCTATACGGAAAACTATCCGGAGGTTGTGCGGCTCAAGTTTGAGATTGAAGCCCTCAAACAGCGCATGGAAGATCCTGAAACGGCACAACTTGAACGGGGCGGCACGCGGATGACCACCACGAACCCGCTGCACCAGCAATTGCAGAGCCAACTTTACGAAGTGGAATCGGAATTGTCATCGCTGGAGGCGCGCAAGCGCAATCTGCAGCAGAATATCAGCACTCGTGAACAAGAGTTGCAGGAAATTCCGGAAGCGCAGAAAGAGTTGGGCATCCTTATTCAGGAGCGAAATTCCTACCGCACCATCTATAATGATCTGCTCTCGCGAATGACCAAGTCAGAAGTTTCGACCCAGATGGAGGTGGCAAACAAGGCTTCCACCTTCCGCGTCATCGACCCGGCGGTTCTGCCCCGGGCCCCGGTTTCGCCGGATATGTTGCGCATGTTGCTGCTGGCTGTTGCCGGGGGCTTCGGTTGTGGCCTGGGGTTGGTTTTTCTGATCGAGAACATGGACAGTCGTGTCCGTGATGTCGGTCTGCTTAATGATCTCGGTGTCGAGGTGTTAGCCGTTGTCCCCAATATTTCTGATCCGGCAGTCCTCAAACGGCGCTTCTACAGAGATGTCGTACTTGTTGGCGCCTCCGGTATCTATCTTATTGCCTTTATCGGAGTGTTTATTTTCTCCGATCAGATCATCCCCCTGGTGACCTCCTTGATGACAGGTTATTAATAGTATGAGTCGTATTGAAGAAGCGTTGAAAAAAGCCGCGCAACAGCGTAAGCAGAGTCGCGAGGAACAGACTGATTCAGCTGTTGTTGCAGTGCCCCAAACCCCAGTGCCCGCATCCCTCAAGCGAAAAGTGAGTGCCCTGCTTGATGTGGTTCCCCTGAAGCTCAACCACTTGATGCTGGCCACCGCCCGTGATGAAAAAACGGCCGTAGTTGAGGAATATAACAAGCTCCGTTCAACCCTGATTGCCCTGACCAGCGGTGAAAAACCCCTGAATACGATTATGGTGACCAGTACCGTCAGCGAAGAGGGGAAGACCATGACGGCACTGAATCTCGCCATCTCTCTGGCCAAAGAGCATGATCATACGGTCCTGCTGGTTGATGCCGATTTGCGTCGTCCATCGATTCATCGCTATCTCGATATCCAGCCGGAGGTCGGGCTGGTTCATTGCCTGCGTGACAACCTGCCGATTGAACAAGCGCTGATCAAAACCGGCGTCGGTAAACTGGTCGTTCTGCCTGCCGGCGAGGCCATCAAGGAACCCGTGGATCTGCTGTCCTCAGGCCGGATGAAAGCGATCGTCAAGGAGCTTAAACAGCGCTATCCCGACCGTTATGTCATTTTTGATACCCCC
Organism: Pelovirga sp.; assembly: GCF_059864205.1. NCBI lineage: Bacteria > Pseudomonadati > Thermodesulfobacteriota > Desulfuromonadia > Geobacterales > Geobacteraceae > Pelovirga > Pelovirga sp. The sequence continues at coordinate 1,025 of NZ_JCBCBS010000068.1, read as the reverse complement.
CCGGCCTTGCCTTTTGCCGATGCCGGAGTGCTGGCGGGGATGGTCGATACCACCCTGTTTGTCGTCCGCGAAGGTAAAGCCAAGCTGGATGATCTCGTTGAAACTCTCGAAGAATTCAAGCGACATCACCTGCTCGGGGTTGTCTATAACGATGCCCACAGCTTTGTTAATCGGCAGAGTTATTACTATGGTAACTATTAAATCATTAAGTGGGGATAACACCATGAAAACATTGAAATTTCTTGCCGCGTTGCTGGTAATGGCGGTAAGCTTGATGATCACCCCGGTTGCCTGGTCAGCCATTGACTTCACCCCACGTTTCAGCCTGGCGCAGGAATACAATGACAATATTTTTCTGCGTGAATCCAACCGTGAAAGTGACTGGATCACTACAATAGAACCGGGATTAACTCTTGGTTACAACCAGCGCTCCATCGATCTCGCCCTTGATTATTCCCTGCGCTATCGGTTGTACCAAAACAATACCTCAGAAGATCAGGATCAATTTCGCGACGTCCAGCGCGGATCTGCCAACCTGTTGTTGTTCCGTGGTCGCCCCTTTACCTTGCGCACCACCGGCACCATCAGTCGGGAAACCTTGAATGAGCGTGATCGCGATCTCGAATACAATGATACGTTCCAGCGTTCAACCGTTTATCGGTTATCAGTCACCCCTGAATATCGCTTGCGTCTGGGCCCCACCACCTCAGCGATCTTCGGCTACAGCTTTAATCTGGTCGACTACGCGGATCGCAGGGGAGATGATTACATCGAGCATCAGGGGCGGGTCACCCTCAATCGCAACCTGACTGCCAACCTCGATATCTGGGCCCGCTACCAGTACACTGAGCATGACAATGATGACAACCTGGAAGACTTCAATCGTCATGCTGCTACCGTCGGTGGTGATTATCGACTCGGTGCGCGCACGACCCTGTCTGCAACGGTTGGTCGTACCTGGATCGAATACGACCGTGGTGACGAAATCGACAGCAGCATCTGGTCAACGGATCTTAGCTATCGGC
>NZ_JCBCBS010000031.1:0-1437 GCF_059864205.1 Pelovirga sp. | reverse complement strand
CGATTTATTTTACTGCTTACTGCTCACGGCTTACTGTTCACTTTCTTACCGCCCATAATCATCCTCATAACGCACAATATCATCCTCCCCCAGATAACTCCCTGATTGGACTTCGATCATCTCTAAGGGGATTTTGCCGGGGTTCTCTAAGCAGTGGACGGCGCCTAAGGGGAGGTAGGTTGGCTGGTTTTCGCTTAAGATCAGCACCTTGTCATCACAGGTGATGCGGGCTGTGCCGTTGACGACGATCCAATGCTCGGCGCGGTGGTGGTGTTTCTGCAGTGACAGGCTGGCGCCGGGGTTGACGGTAATGCGTTTGACCTGGAAGCGCTCTCCGACATCGATCCCCTCATAGGCTCCCCAGGGGCGGTTGACGCGACGGTGAAGGAGAAATTCGTTACGGTGACTTTCTTTGAGTTGCTCGACAATCTTTTTGACATTCTGGACCTGATCTTTTTTAGCAACCAGAATAGCGTCGGCTGTTTCAACAACCACCAGATCCTCAACGCCGACGGTTGCAAGCAAACGATGGGTGGCATGGAGGTAGGAATTTCTGGTGTCGTGAGTCAAAACATCACCAAAGCTGACGTTACCCTGTTGATCCTGCTGCTGAACCTGCCACAGGGCCGACCAGGAACCGATATCACTCCAGCCCGCCGACAGGGGAATAACAACCGCACTGTCGGTTTTTTCCATCACCGCATAGTCGATAGAATCCGCCGGACAAGCACTGAACTGGTCTTTATCCAGACGCAAGAAATCGAGATCCTCAGTCATACCGGAAACAGCCTTTTGACAGGCTTGCAGCATCCCAGGGTTGTATTTTTTCAACTCCTCAACAAACCGGCTCGCCCGGAACATAAACATGCCACTGTTCCAGTAATAGTCGCCCGATTCCAGATATTTAACTGCCGTTTCATAATCCGGCTTTTCAACGAAAGAGGCAACCGGGTAGGCCGTAAGCGGTGAACCGTGAGCGGCGTCATTCAGTTGATTGTTTTTCAACAAATGACCAGGGACAAAGGACGAAGGACGCCGCGTCAGCGGCTGACCAGGGACAAAGGACAAAGGACACGCGCGTTCCGCGCGTATATACCCATACCCGGTTTCCGGGCCTTCCGGTACAATCCCAAAAGTCACCAGTTTGTCTTGCTGAGCCAGTTCAACGGCTGCGGCTACGCCATGTTGAAAGGCTGCCACATCCTTGATCAGATGATCGGCGGGGAGGATGAGCAGCAGCGGGTCGTCTTCCTGTTGCAGGGCGTGCAGAGCCGCAACGGCAACCGCTGGTGCGGTGTTACGTCCGCAGGGTTCAAGAATAATTGTCGATTGGTCAACCCCCAACAGGCGGATCTGTTCAGCCACCATGAAACGATGAGCGTCATTACAGACAATCATCGGAGCCGACAGATTATTGACCCCCTCAAGGCGGGCGAT
>NZ_JCBCBS010000017.1:0-4159 GCF_059864205.1 Pelovirga sp. | reverse complement strand
CCCTGAGCCGTGAGAGTGTCGATTTTTTTAAACACGAAGCGCAGAAAAACCACACCCATTACCAGAAGATGATTCGACGCCTGCTCGACAGCTACACCAAGACCTGCAAGGAGCGGGAAGCACAGTAAGTCTCTTTGGTTCTGCGATAAAGATTCTAACGCAGAGCCACAGAGAAAAACCTTTTTTTTGCCGCAATCAGCATCTATCAAAGTCTAATAAATGCAATTACAACCAGAGATCCCGGCAGTAAAGGTTTTACCCTCAGATTGTCATAGATGTTCATCGCGGCAAAATGCCTTTGAATCAAGTTTTTGCTTTTACCCCAAGCCTTTGTTTTTCTTGGTGTACTTGGAGCCTTGGTGGCTGATTCTAAAAAATTGCCGCCAAGACACCAAGAACTCCAAGAAGGGCAAAAATTCAGGGTCTTTCTCTTCATCTCTCCTTCTCTTACGCCTCTGCGTTAAGCATCTCACAAGTTTTTTCGGTTGGCAGACAGGTCCCCTTCACGTAAAATCACAAGCTAACAACCTGATCAACGGAGGGACACAACATGGAAAAGGAGCATTTACAAATCATCCTTGAAGATATGAACGGCAAATTCGACCTGATCCTTGAAGGCCATGTCGGATTGCGTCAGGCCATCGACGATCTGGACAAGCGCACGACCGAGCGCTTTGATCTGGTCGACCTTAAATTCGAAGCCCACACTATCTATCGCGTCCGCGAAACCTGACAAAACTCTATCGATTAACGCTGAGTCCAGGTGGAGAGGCGCTGAGAAAAATCTGTTTTTTGCCGCAATCAACATCTATAAAGGTCTATCAAGGTCTATCAAGGTCTGACAAATTCAATCACAACCAGAGATTCCAGCAGTAAAGGTTTTACCCTCAGCTTGTCATAGATGTTCATAGATGCTCATCGCGGCAACATGCCTTTGAATCAGGTTTGGCCTTGACCCAGCCCCTCTCCTGCGCCTCTCCGTTAAATCCTGCATACCGCATACTGCATCCAGACTTAATCCCTAATTTTTATTGACATTAAAACCGCGATCACTATACTAACCTGCGTTGAAAGACTTACAGCGGCTGCGCCTGTTGCCATTTGCCCAAGAGGTTCGGCCGGCATATAAAACACTGTTTGTAGCAAAAAAACCACAATATACTGTTGCACAGTAACTACAAATGAATAATTCAAAGCGCTACGCTGCGGCCGGATTAAAACCAATAAATACCGCCACATCGGTAAGTTACACTGAATCGAACAAAACACCAGCAGTTTGGCACAGATACTGCTGTTAATCGATACGAGCTTCACCCAAATGAAAAGTGCCATGGAATGTTAAATAGCAGAATTTAAGTTGAGCAGAACTTAAACCGCCGAAATGGATTCGGCACAAACAATTTCCTTAAGGAGGAATTACAATGAGCAGATTAGTAAGTTTACTGATCGTCCTGCTGGCGATCGCAGTAGCAACACCGGTTCTGGCAGAAGACCGCTTGAGCCTCAACGGTCAAATGCGTGTACGTGGTTGGCATATTGATGTTGATGGTGCAGATCAAACTAACACCTGGGCTGACCAGCGTCTGCGTATCGGCGGCAAGTTGTCTGTTGCTGAAGGCGTCAGCGTTACTTTCCGCATGGATGCGACTGAAGCTGACTGGGGCAAACACCCTGGGGCTGGTTCAGGTCGTTTTACTTCTGACAGCAACTCAATGCAGTGGGACCGTGCCCATCTCGACATCCAGAAAGGCAACCTGCACCTGCGTGCCGGTCAGTTTTACACCGCACTTGGCCAAACCGCTTTTGATGCCCAGGACAACGGATTGCAGCTGAATATAAAAGGTCAGGTACCTGTTTCTGTGTTCTTCATGGTTGATAATGATGGTGGTTCTAGAGAAGCTTCCGATGCTTTCTACTATGGTCTGAACGTTGGCCACAAAACCGACGCCTATGCGGCTAATGTATTTGCTGGTGGCCAAAAAGACAATGACGAAGAAGTCTATGTAATCGGTGTGAACTATGCCCAAAGCATCGATGCCCTCAAACTATTTGCCGAGCTTGATTTCTTCACTGGTGATGCCAGTGCAACTGAAGATGCTTATGGTCTGCAATTCTTTGGTGACGTTTCTATGGCTGCCTCTGAAACTGTAACCGTTGGTGGTCAGTTCTTCTACGCTATGGGCGATGATGAAGATACTCAGTACGTTATTCTTGGCAACGACTTCGGTGGCTGGGATCCCATTTTCGCCCTCGGGACAGGCCTTGATAATGAGAAGATTGACCTTGGTCGTCCCTTCAACATTCTGGGTGATGGTGCCGGTATCATTGCCGCTCGTCTCTATGGTAACTTCAAGGTTGCCAGCGACCTGACTCTTAGTGCCTCCGTTTTCTACGGTGTTTCTGAAGAAGATTCCGCTTCGGTTGAAGAATACGAAGATGCTCTGGCACTTGGTATTGGTATGAGCTACGCTGTGATGGCAAATACCAAACTTGGCGTGCAGTTCCAGTATGAAGACTTCTCTAAAGGAGCTAAAGCTCTTAGCTCGGACTATGAAGCATTTAAGGTCGGTACTGGTCTGTTTGTGAACTTCTAATTCATTTAGAAGTCATTGTTTGACCAAAAAGCCCCGGCGAATCTGCCGGGGCTTTTTTATTAGGCGCGCATCAAAAACGGGCGCATGCAATGCGCCCCTACATTTCTATATCCGCATTATTCTTCCGTGCATACTACCTTCCCCCCAAGCTTTTCTTGGTGAACTTGGAGCCTTGGTGGCTCATGTAGGAGAGTGGGACATTCTATATTGTCCCCGTCAAGAAAAAAATATAACCTATCAAAGAGGGTAGAGTAGAGAGCAGGTCTCAGCAGCTTTAGGTTTGGCTTATCCGTTTCCGTCTCTTTCGTTTGACGGTGCCTAAATAACCTCACCGTGGCCACCTTGGCCAGCCCTCCCTCATCAAACCGTGCATGCGGTTTTCCCGCATACGGCTTTCCGATGTTCTTCACTGCAAGGCATGCGCTTTTGTCCAACCAGCTGTTGTCGGCACTTTATACAGGTTGTATTTCTCATACAGCAACCTGCTGGGAAACTTGATATACCCTGACTTCCTATCTCTTACTGCGTATTCCGTATCAAAGAGGGGACGTTGTTTAACTGTTGAATAAAAAAGCCTCAACGGAGAGACGCTGAGATGGAGAGGCGCACAGAGAAACCGATTTTTTGCCGCGATCAACATCTATCAAGGTCTGGCTGCTCCAATGGGACACATTGCCACGCTGAACAGTCCGATCGCGCTTAGTAACTGCTTATGTTATGTCAGACAGATAATAGGTTGGATTACGGTGCTGGTGGGCAATGCAGGTTATGAGAATATCGTTGTCATCGACAACGTAAAGAAGCAGATAGGGAAAGCGTCTGAAATTGATTCTTCTGGTATGTTGACCAATTTTTCGCCACGCTGTTGGAGCTTTGACAATATCATCTGTTGTTAAAAGAAAGGCTCGATAGAATTGATCACCCAGCCCAGACTGCTGGTCGTTGTAGTAATCTATGGCTTCTGATAGTTCGGCATCTGCCGGTGGAATTAAAATGATGCTCATGCTTCAATTTTAGCTCGAAGCTGCTCAAGGGAAATCCCCTTGACAAGCCCTTGTTTGTAGGCGTGATATCTTCTTTCTGATTCGGCTACCCATATTTCTTCAATTTCGGGATCCGTTTTATCGAGACTTTCCAACAGAGATTCCACCAGATGCACGCGAGCTACAACACCCAGTTTCAGAGCATTTTTTTTAATTTCTTCTGCCAGCATCTTCCCTCCTTCCACAATGACCGCAACCGACCTGAACTCTTTAAACATTACCATAAATGCAATTATCGGTCAAAATGCAGACTGCATCATAACAAAGGGGACATTCTATATTCCACGGCAAGAACGATTTCGATCCCGATAGCGATATCGATTTGGATCAAGGACGTACCAAGGGGGGGACGGGACAGGACGGGGGGACGGGACAGGACGGGGAGGACGTTGTTTAATTGTTTAATCGATTGCCTCTCTATTCCTCTTGCGACTCTCCGTTAAAAACCTTAACGCAGAGAAGCTGAGATGGAGTGCCGCAGAGAAAAACCTTTTTTTGACAGCCGCAATCAACATCTATCAA
>NZ_JCBCBS010000093.1:0-4367 GCF_059864205.1 Pelovirga sp. | reverse complement strand
CATCGAATCCGTCCTGGCAGCATTTACCAGAGTCATTCGCCAGGAAGTCAGCATGACTCAGGAGCTGGCCAATCTGGAGCTCTTCAGCCAGACCTACAGTGATGCCGGGGTGCGCTTTCCGGTTCCGGTAAAAGCGCTGTCCAGCGATGATGCCCTGGTCATGAGTTTTGAAGAAGGGGCACGAATCGATGATGTCCGTCAGATTGAGGCCTGGGGGGTGGATTTCTCCGCGCTGATGAATACCCTGGTGCTGTTTTACACGGAACAGATGCTGGTCAAGGGGTTTTTTCATGCTGATCCGCATCCCGGCAATCTGCTGGTGACTCCGGAAGGGCAGCTGATCCTTCTCGATTTCGGTATGGTCAGCCGGATCCCGCAGGATATGCGTCAGGCGATGATCTATGCGGTCAAAGCCGCTTACGAACGTGACTATCAGCTGCTGGTTGGCGCGACCCGGCGCATGGGGATGTTAACCGAAGAGGCTGACGTTAGTGATTTAAGCCGGATTGCGGAAAACCTGTTCGCTATTTTTGACAGCGACCATCTTGATGCCGCGAGTATGCAGGGGCTGGCTTTCGGGGTGTTGGAATTGTTGCATGATCAGCCGTTCAAGTTACCCCAGGATGTCATCTATGTGATGCGGGTGAGCTCTCTGATTGAGGGGCTGGGCACTCAGTATGTCAATAACTTCAATGGGATAAAGGATATTTTGCCGATCCTGAAAGAAAATTTGCCGCGTGCATTAGGTGAAGATCGTGGTGTCGCGGAGCGACTCAAGCGCGAGCTGGTGCAGTTGCCCCTGACCTTGACCCAGGCGCGCACGGTCATCGAACAGGCCCAACAGGGTGACCTGACGGTGCGCATGGCGCGACCCGACCGGGATTATCTGGTGGAAAAGGTAAGTAAGCAACTACGCCGACTTGGCCTGATGATTTTTTTTCTGGCGCTGGCGTTTTACTTTCAACAATGGGCCGGCCGACCTGGAACCCTGCTGTCAATGGCCAGTCTGGTTCTGGCTGCCTTGATGCTGCGTACTAAAAAAAGATGAGCTAAAAAGGGGATAAATACGGCCTGTGTTAACACGCACAAGGAGAACCTTCCTGAACATTCAAGCGGATTTTTCAAAGAACAGCTGAGGCGCAATAACAACAGCAGGAGATCATCATGAAAACAGCAGTGGTCGGGGCCGGGATGGCAGGAGTAACCATCGCGCGCCAGCTGGCGGGACAAGGAATGGAAGTAACCCTTTTTGATAAGAGCAAAGGAACCGGTGGGCGCATGTCGAGCCGAGCCTGGCAGGGGGGGTGGATCGACCATGGCGCACCCAGTTTTGCCGCCCGGACCGAGGCGTTTGCCGGCTATCTGCGGGCTCAGGTTCCGTCCAATGTCTATCAGCCTTGGCCGGCGCGAGTGCGGGGGGTTCCAAACAATGATGAGCTCGTCGGCTATATTGGCGTGCCGCGTAACAGCAGTATCACCCGATCGTTGCTTGGTGCTATCAACTTTCAGCCATCGACGCGTATTGCCGGACTGGAGCGCGAAGATAACCGTTGGTTGCTCTTCAATGACGGTGAAACTTTGTTGGGGCAGTGGGATCTGCTGGTGGTGACGGCTCCGGCACCCCAGACCCTTGTTCTGGTACGCGGGATTCCGGAGCTGGAAAAACAGGTGCAACAAGCCGAGATGGAACCCTGCTGGGTGGCAGCGGTACAGCTCACTAACCCCTTGAACGAGGGGGCTGAGGTGATGATTGATCCCGCCCCGGGGTTGCGACGGATTATCGATAACAGCGCCAAGCCCGGTCGTAACAATAACGGGGTGTATCTGTTGCAGGCGACCGCCGACTGGTCGCAGGAGTACCTCGAAGAACCACCTGAGCAGGTTGGCGCCAGGCTGTGCGATCTGTTCGGTCAAAACTTTTCTCCGGCACAGCGGCCGCAACTGCTATTCGCTCATCGCTGGCGCTATGCCTTCACAAAAAAGTCACTAGAAAAAGACTTCTTGTGGAGCCAGGGTTTGCAAATAGGTATTTGTGGTGACTGGTGCCGCGGACGCACAGTAGAAGATGCCTGGACCAGTGCCATGGCTCTGGCCGGGAAAATCAGCGGGGAAAGCTGACGTTGTTTATTGGTAATCAGGCCAATTGAAACAGCCACATCAAACCAATCGCGACAGCCACAGCCGGTAGCAGGTTGCCGACCGGCAAGCGTTTTAAACCCATCAGATCCAGGGCAATGGCCGTGATCAGCAGACCGCCAACAGCGTTCATTTCGACAATAACAGTCGGGGTCAAAAGCGCGCGACTCATCTCCGCCGCCAGGGTGATGGCGCCCTGATAAAAAAACAGGGGGATGATGGCAAAAATAACACCTATACCCAGGGTCGATGCCAGAGCGATGGAGGCAACGCCATCGAGAAAGGCTTTGGCGTATAGGATGGTTGGTTCATCCCCCATGCCATCCTGCAGGGCTCCCATGATCGCCATGGCGCCGACACAATAGAGCAGGCTGGCAGTGACAAACCCCTCGGCAACCTTGCCCATCCCGGAAAAACGCTGCTGCAGGCGCAGACCAAAGGAACCGAGCCGTTTTTCAATGGCCAGCAGTTCACCGATCAGACCACCGGCAATCAGGCTGCCGATGACGATCATGATCTGTTGACTTTGCAGAGCCAGTTGCAGGCCGATCAACAGCACCGCCAGCCCCAAGCCCGCCATCAGGGTGTTTCTGATGGTAGCAGACAGATAGCGTCCCACCCAGCGACCGATCAACGATCCGACGACGATAGCGATAACATTAACAAGGGTTCCCTGAAGCAGCATGTGGTAGTCCGACCTGATCTGGTTTGAATAGGCGCGGGTCGCAATATATCCGGCTCGATGGCTGATTGACGCTGCGCACCATAGCGCAAAACAATCAAAAGGGAAATGTGGAATATTAGCGTTTCCGGACGCAGATACAAGCAGTTGAAAAGTCCGGTTGCTTTGTGGTCGCCGGATTCAGGTACCGGCGTCGCCATTAGCTGGCGGAAATAGTTCCAGCAGTTTACCGCGCCGATAGTCGAAAATTTCGCGCAACATCTGTTCCACCTTGAGGGAATGGACAATCTTGCCCAGGGGGCCAAAAGGGAGTGCGTAGGTGACATGGTCGAGCATCTTGGTCTTTTTAGTGCCCAGGCTTTCAATCTGGTGATAGTGATACCAGAGGCGATAGGGGCCGAGGCGCTGTTCATCGACAAATGAAATCCCCTCACGGATATGTTTGATTTCCGTTAACCAGCGGTGGGTGCCGAAAAATGGAATGCGAATGCGGTACTGGATGGTCAGTCCGTTATACATGCGTTCGGGCAGTTCAGAGACAATCCGGAAATCAAGATCGGGCGGCGTCAGCAGATTGAGGTTGTTGGGTGTCGCAATAAAGTTCCAAAGGGTCTCACAGGGAGCATCAAGAAGTATTTCACGGTGAAGTTCATGCATGTCAAAGCCCCTTCAGGTTGAGAGTGAAAACACTCAGCTGCCAGTGATTGCCTCCTCACTTTACCTCAAAACTCCCCGGAAAAGCAGTCCCATCAGGATTTTTTTTGCCTTATTTTCCCCCAAAAAATCACTGTAAGATACTGAAATGAAAGAAAAGTAACCCGACATCCAGAGTCATTCCAGTCGATGTCCAATGCGCCAGCGATTTTTGTCGGCTATAACTGAAATCAACACGAAGCAAGACGGGCAAGGCGAAGGCAAAAGAAACAGACCCAAAGATCACCTTCGCAACCTTCAGACTAAGGAGGAACATATGAAAAGGACCCTGGCACTTTTATTGGCAGCAAGTTTGTTTCTGATAGCCCCGGCGGTGGCCTCAGCATCTCGCACTGGTGGTCATGGTGGCGGACACACGGTTGTTACCAGGGAAAAGGTGGTCATTCATAAAACCACCCAGCAACGTGACCATCGTTATGATCGCTCAGATCGACGTGATTACCGACATCAACCACAATATCGTGGTCCAGCGCGGCATGCCCCGGCCCATGGTTATTACAAAAATCATCAACCGTACCGTCACCAGACTAAAAAGGTGGTAAAACACCAGGTGCCGGTTCCGCGCAATTCCGTTATTATCGGTGTGCCAAGCGTTATCATTCGTCTAGGATTTTAACCACATAGGGTGTTGACGAACCGGTCAACATGATGTGTAACTATTCACCACTATCCTTGTGCAGGGCCTTTGGGTCCTGTGGCAGGCGTGTTTGTCGCCATGGATGGCTGAATGATGAGTTTGTGGGCGTAAGGGTTTTCTCTAGGGGCGACGCACGTGTCGCCCGATTGTTTTATCTACATCAACATCAACACCAGGGTCGCGGGGTCGCGGCCTCTT
>NZ_JCBCBS010000092.1:0-6378 GCF_059864205.1 Pelovirga sp. | reverse complement strand
ATCAAAACCATCCGGCAATTGCTCGATAAAGTCGCTGGCATAGGCCTGCCTGGCTGCCTCCTTAACCGCTTCCAGGGGCGCGTCAGGAAAACTATAGCGGATATTATTGGCCAGGGTGTCGTTGAACAGAAAGGTTTCCTGATCGACCAGGGCCAGATGCTGATGCAGGCTTTTTTGCGTCAGACTGCGCAGATCATTACCATCGATGAGGATGCGCCCCTGTTGCGGGTCGTAATAACGATTGAGCAGACCAATAAAGGTACTTTTGCCGGCACCACTGGGCCCAACCAGGGCAATTACCTCACCGGGGTTCGCTGATACAGAAAATTCCTGCAGCACCGCTTCCTCTTCGTAGGCAAAGGTCACCCGGTCAAAGGTCACCTGGCCATGGCATTCCCTCAATTCAATGGCATCCGGCGCATCAACAACTTCCGGGGCACTGTCGAGTACTTCAAATACCCGTTCGGCGGCGCCAAGAGCCTGCTGAATGGTATTATTCACTTTTGTCAGACGTTTCAGGGGGGTATACAGCAGGACAATGGCCGTTAACAGGGAGAACATTTCGCCCTGGGTAATTGCCCCAGCCATGACCCGGTTTAAACCATACCAGAGTACAAACGCCACCCCGATGGCGGTCATGATTTCCATCAGCGGGGAAGTTGCTGCCGCATAACGAATTGTCCGGCGAACAAACGAATAATAGCCGGCATTAACGCGGACAAACTTGCTGACTTCCTGGCTTTCTGTACCAAAAGCTTTAATCACTTTAATACCGGAAAAACTTTGCTCCAGCACGGCAGTCAGATCACCCATGGCTGCCTGGCCGCGGCGGGAATATTTTTTTATCTGTTTGCCGATGGCGGCAGCGGGGACAACGGCGGCCGGGATCACCACAAAGGCGAATAACGTCATGCGCCAATCAAGGTAAAAAGCGTAGCCGATCAACACGATAAGGGTAACCAGTTCGCGCAGCAAGGTGACCAGCACCTCAGCAAGAACTGATTGCATCATATTAACATCATTGAGGATACGCGACATTAAATTGCCCGATGATTTGGTCACATAATGGCGCATGGACAACTGCATGGTATGGCCGAAAAGTTCGTTGCGAATGTCCTGAATGGCCCGCTGGCCAGCCATGCGTACATAATATTCCTGCACATAACGCGAGCCACCTTTGAACGCAGCAATACCAACAACCAGAAAGGGGACCAACTGGACAAGGGCCAAATTGCCGGCAACAATCAACTCATCAATAAAGGGTTTTACCAGATAGGCAATCAGGGCATCAGAGCCTGCCACGCCCAGGGAAGCGACCATCGACAGGGCAATGATCCACTTATAGGGAGCGGCATAGGAAACAATCCGCACATAGATGTTTCTTTCTTTGTCCATCCGGTTACGCACTCTCTTTTGGTTCAGCACCAACCATGTCGGCGACCATATCAGCAACCCGCCCAGAACATCCGGGCGCACCGAGGCGCTTTCGCACCAAGGCCAGATCATCCCGCACCTGCTGAACATAAGGAGGATCATTGAGTAGTCGCAGCATTTCAGCTTTCAACGCCTCAGGGTCGGAATCATCCTGAATAAATTCCCGAACTATTTCGCGACCGGCAATAATATTGGGTAGTCCGGCATAAGGAATCTTGATCAGTCGTCGTCCAATAACATAACTCAGAGGGGCCACTTTATAAACTATTGCCATTGGCGTTCCAACCAACGCCAACTGCAGGGTAACCGTACCGGATACAGTCAACACCGCCTGGCAGGCTGCTGCAACAGCATAAATATCATCCTCGACCAGATGGATCGGCAACCGGATATCAGCCAGGCGACTTTCCAGCTCGCTGCGCCGCAGTGAGGGTGCCACCGGCATGACAAACTCAACAAGCTGATCTTCCTCATGAATCCGTTTTGCTGCCGCCACCAGAGTAGCAAAAATATAGGTCAACTCACTCTGCCGGCTGCCTGGAAAAATTCCGACGATTTTAACTTGCGCCGATATATCAAGTTGCTGCCTGATATCCAGCCCTAGGGGACGTGCGCTAAATTCATCCAGCAGCGGATTTCCCACATACTCGGTGCGCACCTGATAGGGAGCATAAATTTCGGCTTCAAAAGGAAAAATCAGCGCCAGGCGATCAACACGTCCGGCAATAGTACGTGCCCGACCCGAACGCCAGGCCCAGACCTTGGGGCTGATGTAGTAAAGAACCGGCACCCCCGCCCCTTTAGCTACTTTGGCCAGACGCAGATTAAAATCGGGAAAATCAATCAACACCAGCAGATCCGGCGGATTAGATGATTTCAGAAGGGCCGCCAACCGGCGAAAACGCCTGATGATGCCGGGCAAACGGCCCAACACCTCGGTCACCCCCATCACCGATAATTCATCGGACGGGATCAGGATGTCACAACCGTTCGCCTGCATACGACTGCCACCAACCCCAAAAAAGCTGATATTGGGGTATTTGTCCGCTGCGGCTTTAAGCAAGTTGCTGCCATGAAGATCGCCGGAAGACTCTCCCGCAACAATCATGACACGACGCTTAGCAGAAGAAGTATTCAACAGATTGTCATCCTATAAAAAAAACAGAAGGAAAGAGCCGATTACGGTTCTCACAACTTCTGTTTTATCATTTAAAATGAGTTTCTTAGCGCGCCAGTCCGCGTTCACTCGATTTAAGAAAGTCCAGATAAATTGCCACTTCATTAGCTGTTGTGTCAAATTCATTTTCGATGGTAGCAATTGCCTCTTCCAGCTTCAGATTGGAACGAAATACCAATTTATACAGTTTTTTGATGGTTGCCAACGCCTCATCAGTAAAGCCCCTGCGTTTTAGTCCAGTGGTATTTAGTCCCACCGTTTTGGCACGATCACCCTGAACAATGGAAAACGGCGCCACATCCTGAGCAATCATCGATCCACCACTGGCCATGACATGACAGCCCACCCGGGCAAACTGATGAACCGCAGAGAGTCCACCGAGGATAGCGTAATCATCGACCTGGACATGCCCGGCCAACGTCGCGGCGTTGGCAAGGATCACGTGGTTGCCGACGATACAATCATGCGCCACATGGGAATAGGCCATCAACAGACAATCATTGCCAACAGTGGTCACACTACCACCTTCTTCCGTACCCAGGTGGATGGTAGTAAACTCCCTGATGCGGTTACGATCACCAATCTTCAGGGTTGATTCTTCCCCCATGAATTTGAGATCCTGCGGAACTGCGCCAATCGACGCAAACTGAAATATCTGGTTGAAACAGCCGATCTCGGTTCGTCCTTCAATAACCACATGAGGTGCTATTGTTGTCCCCTCACCTATGCAGACGTGTTCGCCGATCACCGAATAAGGGCCGACAGTAACACTCGAGTGTAATTTGGCACCTGGGGCGATAATGGCTGTAGGATGAATCATGGATAGCTCCATTGAAAATTTATTTTTTGGCAAAAGTCGCCTTCAGTTCCGCTTCTGCGACCAGGGTATCGCCGACATAGGCATTGCCTTGAAACTGATAAATACCGCGCCGACGTGACAAAAGATCCAGCTCCATCCGCAGGACATCGCCAGGCATGACCGGCTTACGGAAACGAGCCTTGTCGATACCGACAAAGTAGGTAACGCGGTCTTTTTCAATTTGATCGACCACCGTCACATAAGCGCCGCCCACCTGAGCCATCGCTTCGAGGATCAGCACCCCCGGCATGATCGGGTGCCCGGGGAAATGTCCCTGAAAAAAAGGCTCATTGATGGTCACGTTTTTGTAACCATTGACCCTCTTCCCCTCTTCGACTTCTTCGATCCGATCCACCAGCAGAAACGGATAACGGTGGGGAAGAATCTCTATGATCTGCTGTATATTCAATTCAAGCACGTCCATCCTCCTTCAGCAGTGCTTCCAATTCATCGACACGTTTTTTTAGTTGCAGGACATCTTTACGCATGTCCGGCAACTTTGGCAGCGTCATGGTCGAACGCAGCCATTCCTTGTGGGGCATCAACGGAAGACCAGACAGCACTTGATAGGGCGCCTCCAGATCACCACTGACGCCACCACGGGCGCCAATAGTGACATTGTCCCCCACCTTCAGATGCCCGGCAACAGCAGCCTGCCCCCCGAAAGTACAGTGTTTACCAATACGCGTGCTGCCGGCGAATCCGACCTGGGCAACAATGATGCAGTCTTCCCCGATATCGACATTGTGACCGATTTGCACCAGATTGTCGACTTTGGTGCCGCGCCGCACACGGGTTTCGCCCAGGGTTGCGCGATCAACACAGGAGTTGGCACCGATTTCAACATCATCTTCAATGACGACAATTCCCACTTGAGGAATCTTGAAATATCCGGTGCCAGCGGGGGCAAAACCGAAGCCATCGGAACCGATCACTGCCGACGGTTGTAAAATAACCCGATCACCCAACCGGCAACTTTCACGAACCACCACATTAGCATGCAGACAACAATCGGCACCAATCACGACATCATCATATAGGCACACACCGGAATGCAGTATCGTTCGGGCACCGACCACAACAGCTTCACCCACCACGCAGCCGGGATGAATTGTGGCAGTTGCATCAATGCTGGCGCTGGCAGCAACCTGTGCGCCGGGCATAACACCTGCAGCGGCCCTGGTACCACGATGCAAAAAGCTCAGAACTTTGGCAAACGCCAGATATGGATTGGCGGTGACAATGACATGACGCTCGCTGACATCAACCCCAGGGGCGACAATAACCGCCGAAGCGCGGCAACCTTTTAAATGCGGCAGATACTTAGGATTGGCAACAAAGGTGATATCACCTTCAGCGGCTCGGTCAATCGAAGCTACCCGCGATATCTGAATTGTCGGATCCCCATGAACCTCCCCCTGGACCAGTTGTGCCAGCTCGGCCAATGTTGCCATATTAATCTCCTACCATTACAGCGCGACTATTTGGTAGCATCGTAGGCCTTAATCAACTCGGCGGTCAGGTCAAATTTAGGATCAGCGTAAACGATGGCCCCTTCATTGCGCTCGATAATCATCGTATAGTCACCTTCCGCACCCAACTTTTCCATGACTGCAAACAACTCATTGATAATCCGCCCGGTATATTCGGCATCCTTGCGCTGCAGATCTTCCTGGATATCCTGCTGGAAACGCTGCAGGTCGGTGACGCGGCGCTGATATTCGCGCTCGCGTTCCGTGCGCGCACTATCGGACAACAGCGCCG
This sequence comes from Pelovirga sp., assembly GCF_059864205.1. Taxonomy (NCBI): domain Bacteria; kingdom Pseudomonadati; phylum Thermodesulfobacteriota; class Desulfuromonadia; order Geobacterales; family Geobacteraceae; genus Pelovirga; species Pelovirga sp. The sequence continues at coordinate 1,144 of NZ_JCBCBS010000092.1, read as the reverse complement.
CCTGCTTTTCCAGATCAGCCTTCATCCGCAACACATCATCCTGTCGGGTTTTAAATTCACCCTCGTATTTCTGCACCTGCTCCGTCATCTGTTGTTTGGCAGCAACGCCGGCCTTGGACAGATTCAAGGCACGCTGCAGATCAACATAGCCAATTTTCTGCGCAAAAACAGGTAGCGCCAGAAGCAGAAGGGCAATAAGTAGCATACTGATTTTTTTCATGATATCTCCTTGTTATGGTTTTTAAAAAGGTCGTCCTATAGTGAATTCAAACACGCTTTTTTTCTCATCATCCCGTGGGTCAAGGTTATAACCCCACTCAAAACGCAACGGACCTAAAGGGCTGCGCCAACGGATGCCGGCACCGGCACTGTGGCGCATATCGGAAAAATACTCTTCATCATCGGTCCAGACATTCCCGGTATCGTAAAAGAGGACACCCTGCAAACCCAGTGAGCGATAGATGGGGAAAAGATATTCAAAATTGAAGTAACCCATCTTTTCACCACCGATATAAATACCATCATCGCTGCGCGGTCCTACTTCCCGCGTTTTAAAACCGCGAAGGGTTCTGATGCCCCCCAGATAAAAACGCTCACTGATGGAGACGTCATCATCACCCCGGGTCGACGTTATATAACCAATCTCACCGTGAATAGAGAAAACCGTGCTCCAGAACAGCGGAAAGAAATGGCGATGCGAAGCAATTGGTCGCAAGAAATGCTCGGTACCGCCCAGGCCGGCATACTCAAGGCTGATGCGGGTAACCCCGCCGCGGCTTGGATCCTCAAAAAAATCGGTACTGTTTCGCACCCACTGGGTGGTTATCGATGACAGAGTTGACCTGCCTGCCTGATCAGCAATAAATCGATTGGCCAGCGCAACAGCACTTAAATTAGTAATATCCTTTTGTTCGTAGCGGTAGGTCAAAAATGCCCGAGAATTGCGGCTGACCGGATGACCTGCACGGATTGCACCACCGGTACGCTCATCATCATAGTCGCGGTATTCACGCTTCGATCGATAAACCTCACCGCCCAGGGTCCAGTCGGTATCCAGAAAATAAGGATCGGTTATCGCCAGTGAGTAGGTATTACTTTTGGAACCGATGGAGCCACTTAAATTGAGATTTAAACCGCGTCCAAG
>NZ_JCBCBS010000224.1:0-8153 GCF_059864205.1 Pelovirga sp. | reverse complement strand
TACAATGTAAGAGGATAACCGAATCAATGAGGAAGCATCGGTAGCCTTGGTATCTGATTGCCAATTTTTTCAACCCACTAGATACGGTGATAGGGTTCTAGTATGCTGTTGCCAATCAGGGTGCGCCTACTGCGCCGGGGTCAAGCTTATAATCGAACTTTTTTCTCAGCAACACTGAGTTTTGCATGATTGCAAGACGGGACCCCAAGTTTCTCGTATAATTTTGAAAAAGGGAATGTGCCATGCTAGTTAAAGCTCTGGTTAAAATTCTTTTTGGTCTTTTTCTCGCGGGTTCATTAGGCTTCGGTGGTACAATCATTGGCATGATAATTTCTTCGATGACATCCATCGAGGAACCGCCTGCCTTTGCTATCGGTGGTATTGTTGGTATCATCATCGGTATATATTTTGGTTTCAAATACGACTATGAAGCGGATAAAAAACAGTCTCAGGAAAAGTGGAAGGAAGCAAAAAGAAGGGTTGAGGAGCAACAAGAAATTGCAAAACAAGAGGAAGATCGGTTTAGAAAATTACCAAAGTGCCGTCGCTGCGCGGGTACCGGCTCAGTTCGTTGTCCAAAGTGCCATGGTACGGGCTATCTTCGTAATAATAATACATGTGATGTGTGCCGCCCTCATCTTAGTATATTTGGAGGGGGATCTGGGGAGGTGCAATGCGACTCTTGTGCTGGAACAGGTAAATGGGATTGAATGTTAAGATAGCCGGAATGCCTACCGACAATCACAGCATGCTCGATATGATGACCGACTGGTATCTAGGGTTTTTATCAAAAGTATTGCTTTCCATTTCTCAATAACGCTGGATATTGCCAATCAAAAAACTCCAGCCCCATTTTAGCTGGCGACTGCCTGTCCGAAAAATCACCATATCCCCGACATTTATAACCCCAACCTGATTTTGCTGAGTTGGACTTTCTCAATATTTGTTCTAATATCGTGTCCTACATCATCTATGATTTATCATACATAAACTCAATGATCTTTAGGTTTGGAAATGATAGGTGGTAGGTGCTTGAAGGAGCAGATGGATGAAGTGCAGTACTGGGGTTTAAACGGTCAAAACTGAGCGGTTCTGGCAAATAAAGAGGGGGAGCAAGAGGAACAAAATTTTCTTGTGGCAAAGGTCATGTTGACCCTGATCGTTACCCTCGGCAAATCAGCGGTTTTCCCGAGGGTAGCGGTCGTTTCGTCACAACGACTGTCACAGAATCGTCACAAGATTCCCTGCCAACGTCCTGAAGGAGGCGATGGAAAGCCAGTATGACCTGTTTTAGATGGGGTTGATACCTTCATCGGCTTTCCTTAGCTCCTTTCTGATAGACATTGATCATGCGACCGGTATCAGCGGGCTCCCCGGACAACAAGATCCTGAGCAGAGCGGTGCCAACTGAATCAACCTTCAACCCGTCCCAGCATGAATACTGACACAATCGTGGAGAAAAAATCCGAGTTTTCAGGGTCAGGGAGGGCAGATCCAACGGCCAAAACAATTTGCTCATAACAAACAATTTCAAACAGGAATCAACGCAGGGCAGATTGTCGAAAGATAAAGTTATGTATTATAGGTCAAATGTTCTAATTGTATAAATCAGAAACAGGGGTTGTCTATTCAATGCAGATCAGGCATGTCATCAGCGCATCGCCACAGCAGGTCTGGAACGTCCTGATCGATACCCATCAATGGCCGGTATGGGGACCTTCGGTGAAGGCGGTGAGAAGCCCCCGGCAATATATCGATGCCGGTCTAAAGGGACGTATCCAGACGGTCCTCGGATTCTGGGTTCCATTCGAGATCACTGATTTTGAGCACCTGCAATTCTGGAACTGGAAAGTTGCCGGCATCCCGGCGACCGGTCACCGCCTGAAGATCCTCGACCAGGATCGCTGTGAGTTAATCTTCGACATGCCTTTTGCTGCTTTTCCATATGCCCTGATCTGTCACCAAGCGGCCAGACGCATCGGACGTCTGGCGCAGAGCCAAAAAGGATGACTCCGTGAACCTGTCACAGAAAAAAGCCGCAGCAGCGCTTAAAAACATGTTTGTGGCCGATGCCCTCGCCATGCCGGTGCACTGGTTCTACAACCCGGCCGATATTGAAAAGGCCTTTCCCGGGGGCGTTACCCGCTTTGAAGCCGCTCCGGCCGTGCATCCCTCCTCCATCATGTCACTGCATTCAACCCGCGCTGGGGGACGCGGTAGTCAGGACAAAAACCGCCGCGAGCGGGAGATTGTCGGTGATGTGATCCTCAAAGGAAAACGCCCCTTCTGGGGGCAGCCCAACCAGCATTATCACCAGGGAATGCTGGCCGGGGATAACACCCTGAACGCTCACTGTGCCAGAGTACTGATCCGGGCTCTAACGGCCAATCGCGGACACTATGACAAACAACAATTTCTCGATGATTATATCGATTTTATGACCGCCTATCCGCCCCGGCATCCGGACACCTACGCCGAATCCTACCATCGTGGTTTCTTCGCCAATCTCGAAAGCGGCAAAGCCAGAGAGTTCTGCGCGGCCACAACTCACGACACCCCCTCCATCGGCGGTCTGGTGACGATTGCCCCGATTGTGTTCGCTGAGCGGTTGCGCGGGGTGTCAATAAATGCGGTGAAAGAGCATTGCCGGCAACATCTTTATTTGACCCACCCGGATGACATGTTGGCCAGGGTTTGTACTGATTACGTCCAACTGCTGGATGATCTATTGTTTCGCAACCCGGAGCAAACTGTCGCAGAAATACTTGCCCGTGCAGCCAAAAGCAGCTGCGGACTTGATGTTGAGGCCCTGCTGGAGAAGTCTCTTGATGACCGGTTTGTGGTTGGCAGGATGTTTTCCTCCGCCTGCTACATTACTGATTCCTGGCCAAGTGTCCTTTACCTGGCGTACAAATATGCTGCTGCCCCCAAACAGGCTCTGCTGGCAAATACCAATCTTGGTGGCGACAATGTTCACCGGGGGGTAGTCCTTGGTGCATTGTTGGGCGTGATGGCTGGCGAGCCCCTGAGTGGCTGGTTTGATCAGCTCACGCAGCACCTTGAAATTAACCAGGAAATTAACGCCTTACTGGCGACCTCAACGACTGAGGGGTGCGAGAATCGGCAGTAAAGGGCCAGAACGGTCCTGACTTTTTTCAGGCATAAAAGTGCCATGATCGGTTCATGATCATCCCCGAAAAAACAGGGTAAACACCAGGGCAAAGGAGAATAGCTTGGATAGTCTCAGGCAGCAGATTAATGACATTCTCAGCCGCCAGAATTTGGGTGTTCTGGCGACCAGTGCAAAGGGTCATCCATATACCAGTCTGGTTGGTTTTGTCGTGACAGACCAGTTGGATGAATTGTTGTTCGCTACCCATCGCGCGACACGAAAGTTTGGCTATCTGCAGGAAGATGCGCGGGTTTCGCTGCTGATTGATAGCCGCAGCAACCAGGTCGAAGATTTTCGTGAGGCCGTTGCCTTGTCTGCTATCGGTACTGCTCGTGAAGTGCCGACAGAGCAGCGGGACCGCCTGATGCAGCTGTTTCTAGCCCGCCACCCCTACCTTGCTGAATTCGTGCATTCGCCCGGCTGTGCCCTGTGCTTGATCAAGATCCAACGGTACAGTTTGGTGCAGCGCTTTCAGGATGTGCTGGAGCTTGATTTCGATGCACCGCATTCAACCCCTTGAGCGGCTGAGCGCCGCTGATTTACCCCAGTTCGGTGGTAAAACCCTGGCTCTGGCCGAACTGACCCGCCGTGGCTATTCGGTGCCGCAGTCCCTCGCCATTCCGTGCGACTGCTATCGCGATTATCTGCAGGCGACCGGATTGGGAGCTCGGCTGACCATGGAACTTGGCCGCAAGGCCTTTTCCCAGATGCGTTGGGAGGAACTGTGGGATGCGGCACTGCGGATCCGTAACCTGTTTCTGACGACCCCGATGCCGACATCCCTGGAAACGGAAATTTCTACCGCCCTCGACAGACATTTCCCGGAGCAACCGTTGGTCATCCGCTCCTCGGCCCCCGGCGAAGACTCTGCGAGCTGTTCCTTTGCCGGGCTGCACGATTCCTTCGTTAATATCCGTGGCAGGAAGGAGCAGCTACTGGCGATCCGCAAGGTCTGGGCTTCCCTATGGTCTGATCGAGCACTGCTTTACCGGCAGGAACTGGGGCTGACGGTCACCGACAGCAACATGGCGGTACTGATACAGGAGTTGATAGCAGGAGAAAAATCGGGGGTCGCTTTCAGTGTCGCTCCCGACAATCGCCGGCAGTTAATAGTCGAAGCAGTCTGGGGGCTCAATCAGGGGCTGGTCGACGGCAGTGTCGAACCGGACAGCTGGCACATCGACCGGTGCAGTTTGCGGACTGTCAGCTATCGCGCCGCGCCAAGCAGCCACAAGCTAGTGACTCGCGACGGGCACGTGCAGTTGGTTCCGCTTACGGCAACAGAGCAGAAACCGGTGCTGAGCGATGCCGATCTTGCCGTTGTTGTGCAGCGGGTCATGGCGTTAGAACAGGATTTTTCGGCTCCGCAGGATTGTGAATGGACCTGGCATAACGCGCAGCTGGTGCTGTTACAGGCGCGACCCATTACCACCGTTGTGTGGGAGGATGACCGCCTCTGGTACTTCAACCTGCACCGCAGTCTCATCAACCTCAAGCAACTGCAGCGCCGGATTGAAACCGACATTATGCCGGGAATGGAAGACGTGGCGGTTCAATTCGCCAAGGTCGACCTGACGAATCTGTCTGACACTATGCTCGAGGAGGAATTCAGGCAACGGGTGCAGCAGCAGCACTATTGGGAAGAAACCTATCGAAGTGACTGCATCCCCATGGCCCACGGAATTCGTCTCTTTGGTGAGTTTTATAATGATGCGCTACAGCCTCAAGATCCCTTCGAATTTCTCGAATTGCTGCGTGGTGGCGAGTTGCGGGCGTTGGCGCGCAACCGCAGAATGGCGGCTCTGGCTAAGCGCTGGAATGGCGGGGCTGACAGCTCAATCATGGCTGAGATCGATGCGCTTGCCGCTGAGCTCGGGCTGCTGCCGGATCAGCTTGGCAGACTGTTGTTACAATTAACTGATCAGCAACAGCCGCAGGTTTCACAGCACAGAGAAGATCTAGAGGACGCTTATCGCCGCCATTTTCTCTTGACAGAGTGGCCCCAGGCCGAGGAAATTCTCGCGATCGGTCGGGCCAGCTACCGTTTGCGTGATGATGACAATATCAGCCTGGCGCAATTGCATCGGGAAGTAAAACGCTGTGAAACGGAATTGCGCCGCCGTTTTACAGCGGGAAATAAACCTCAACTTGCAGCCCTGTTGGACGGGCCGGCCGATGGACAGAGCGGTTTGCGCAGCCCGCCGCCCGGCGACAGCAACGCAGGAGATCGAGCCGTCCGTGCCCGACAGTTACAAGGACAGCCGGCCAGCGCCGGGCTGGTAACGGCAGTTGCCCGGGTGATCCGCTCTGAACAGGATCTGGCCGAATTCAGGCGTGGTGAAATTCTCGTCTGCGATGCCATTGACCCAGTGATGACATTCATCGTACCCCTTGCCGCCGGCATCGTCGAGCGCCGGGGTGGCATGCTTATTCATGGTGCCATCATTGCCCGCGAGTATGGCATTCCCTGTGTTTCCGGTATTGCGGACGCCGCTGATATCATCAACAACGGCGATCTACTGACCATCGATGGCTACCTTGGCCTGGTCTTTTTTCCCGTAACATCGGGGCGTCTGGCGCCGTTACCATGGCCTCACCAGCTCCGCAAAGAACTGGATGACGCCGTTCGTCAGTAGCTAATATGCAGCAATCAACTCATGGTCCCTAAATTCTTCAAAACCTCCTTTCGTACCATTGATCGCACTTTTCTGTCACTGGTTCCACATCCTTCTTAGATTGACCTTAAGCCCGACAGACTACTAGCGACAACTATAATTTTTTTGTGTTTTTAGTTGACAGAAATCAAGCCCGTATTTAAATTTATAACAGTGTTTGATTTTTTTCGTGATTCAATTGAAAAGCAGGAGGTTGGAGTGAAAACTAGTATCTGGGTATTTTGTGTGTTGCTTTTAATGTTTATTGTTGCACCGGTATTGATGGTATTAACTTTTCTGGGTCCGATCGGTGCGGGATTTGGGACTGTATTCAAGTACTGCGTGCCGGTGGTGTTGTGTGGCGCTAGTGTTGCGGTCTTGATTTTTTATCGGCAGGGCGTGCAGGGAAATCAGGCTTAATTGAATCAAACTATACGCATGACCGTAAGCATCGTTCTGCGAGAGGGGTGAGATGGCTTGATGGCCCTGTCTCACAACTTGATGCTACGGAAGATTAGTGGTGATCAGCAGCGAGTGTTTCGTGTCAGCTATCTTGTCCGGTTGACGTCAAATTATGATGGCCGGTTGATGCAGCCGTTTTTTTCAGCATAATCGCTTGATAAAACAGTTCTGGATTTTGTTTTTCATCGTTTTCAGAACCAAATGTTTAATTGATCAGACATTACTGAATGCCCTGTATCATCAGAAATCCCAACCTGAATCGCTAGGCGGAGATGTTCGTGTTCTTATGGTCGCGGAAAATGGCATCGGAGTAGCAACAGTAGTTGTCTTTGCGGTGCGATTTAACATGGTACATGGCGATGTCTGCATTCTGGAGCAGCATATCCAGGTCTGTTCCGGTTGTTGGGTAGATGGCAATGCCAATGCTGAGTCGGAGATCTAGTTCGTGGCCGTTGATATGGAAAGGTTTGCGCACTTCCTTGAGGATTTTTTTCACAACAGTAGTAACACCGTGCTGACCAGTTACATCAGGCAGAAGCAGAGCAAACTCGTCACCGCCGTAACGGCTCAGGGTATCCTCAGCACGCAAACATGCCGAAATCCTTGTTGCCACCAGCTGTAGGACGCGATCACCAATGAGATGTCCGTGACTGTCGTTGATGGCTTTAAAAGAGTCCAGGTCCATGAACAATAGGGCAAATTTCCGTTCATTGCGTTGTGCATGGACCAGGGCTTGCTGGACCCGATCCTTGAAGAGTTGACGATTGGGGAGGTTTGTCAATGAATCATAATAAGCCAGATAATTGATATTTTTCTGCTCTTGCTGTGATTTCTGTTTTTCTTCAAAACGGTCCAGCGCCTTCGCGATCGTGGTGAGAAGTTCTTCAGGCTTATAGGGTTTGCAAATAAAATCATAAGCGCCCAAACGCATCGCTTCCTTGACCCAGGGAAAGGATGTCTCGCCGCTGATGACGATTATTTCAGAATCAAGACCAGCTTGATGATGAAACTCAAGAACATTCAATCCATTCGTGCCGGGCATCTGCAAGTCAAGGAGGATCAATTGAGGGGTGCTGTTCTGTAGTTTTCTGATCGCTTCATCACCGCCTGATGCCAACACGACACTTGTAAAGCCACTGATATGTAACAGTTGCTGTAGGCTCTTGAGCTGCGCTTGTTGATCGTCGACTACCAGCAATTCAACCCGGCCGATCGATTTTGTACACAGTGACGGCTCAAGCATTCAGGGTCATCCGTTCTTTTGCTGACATCGTTTTTTGTCCTTTTGTGGCTATCGATCTACTGGCATTCAGCAGTTGCTTTTAATAGCTGAGCCCAGCCAGGCAGACCTAAGGCAGGCGTTGCTGGTCTGTCAGGCCTTATCAGCCTGACAAACCCCCGCCTCCCATCTGGTTTTGCGTGGTTAGTTGATTCAACGATAATTATCGTCAGCGGATAGCGTATTCACAGACCTGCCACAAGCCGTTGTCTTGCTTCAGCAGAAGGATTTCTTTCGCTTGTGCCTTGTGCTCGGTACGGGCAGTGTACTGTACCAACCGATAGTCACCATCCGGCAGGTTCGGAAAGGTTGTCACAGAACGCACGGCAGTCAGTGTTCGCTCTTCGACTTTACCGAGCATGGCTTGGGAACGCTCCATCAATGTTATCCACTGATGTCGTTCGTTGGCCAGACGTAGCAGAGGCGACGCCTGATCATAGGCCTGCTCGAAAGCACTCACTTCAATCTGCCGAACAAATCCGGCAGATACCTGCTCAGCATCGGCTGACAGCAGGTTGGCAGTGGCGGTTGTTGCCAGCATGAAACAGCAGAGCATGGTCAAAACAATAGTGCGCATGCCCCCCCC
>NZ_JCBCBS010000220.1:0-2789 GCF_059864205.1 Pelovirga sp. | reverse complement strand
GCCGGCTTCATGATCAACCCCCTGGATTTGGTCGGCGTTGCCCTGCTAGCTTCAGCCGGCAATAAAACCGCTTCTGGTCAGACCGACCATTGCGGGGCCCTGTGCGGAGAGACCGGCCGGGTCCTGATCCATCTGTTTTTCTTCTGACCGGACGCAAGAGGCCACTATTTCAGGGCTGTTGCCAAGGGCAAACCAATGACAAACCTGGTGCCGACTCCCGGCTGGCTGGTAACTTCCAGGGTCCCCCCTATGCATTCCACCTGCCGCTGGGTGATGGCCAGTCCCAGTCCGGTACCATTTTCACGGGTGGTATAAAAGGGGGTAAAGATCTGCTGCAGCATTTCTTCATCGATCCCCTCGCCCGTATCCTCCACCCGCAACTGGATAGCTGTTTCCGTCCGTTGGGCCGACAGGGTCAACTGCCCTCCGGCAGACATGGCCTGGATCGCATTCTGGGCCAGATTCAGCAGCGCCTGACGCAGGGGTAGAGGCGCTATCTCCAGCCGTTCAGCGCTTGGTTCAGCGACAATGGCAACCCGGTTGGCCTTCGCCAGGGGGGTTAATTGCAGCTTCAGTTCAGCAAACAACGCGGCCAGCTCGACAACTTCTACATCTTCCACCGGGGAACGTGCCAGACCAAGGAATTCTTCAAGAACCGCATTTAACCGCTGCGCTTCTTTTTGTAGAATCTGCCCGAACTCATAGCGTTGATCGTCCTCCGTCAGTCCTTCCGTCACCACTTCTGCAGCCATGCGGATCGATCCCAGGGGGTTGCGGATTTCGTGAGCCAGTCCGGCGCTCATTTCACCCAGAGCAGAAAGCCGCTCCTTGCGGCGCAATTCCGTTTCTGCAGCAATCAGTTCATCAGCCTGATGGCGCAATTGCGCATAACTGCGTTCAAGACGTTCAGCCGCCTGCTGATACAATTTTCGCTGATGGCGTTCTCGCTGGGATAGTAGCCCGGTAATTCCGCCGACAACGTGATAGAGCAGCATTTCAAGTACTTGCTCCAGCAGGTTGCCATGGAAAGGCACCAGCTGCCACAAAACGTGCGGCAGGTAAAGTAATGACACGAACGCTGCTGCAAGCAACCCGCCGCGCAACCCGAACCAGACACCAGCAAAGACGATGGGCAGATAGTAAAGACGCCGGTAAATATCGTGAAATGGAGCATGCAGAGTGGAAGTAAGATAGTGAAATATAGTTACCAGCAGAATCAAACCGACAACCAACAGCAGCGGTAGGGACCGGCGTAAAAATGCCACGATGGAGGAACCTTTAGACAACACCTGATACTCCTTTCCAGCCCAACAATCTGCTCCGATACTAATAAACGAGGAAAATAGAACAGGCGAGTCTGGGCGCTGATTATTTTTTAACTTATTACAATCGCTGTAACTTGTCAGCAACCGGTGACGCAACATCTGCCATGATTATATAAAAAATACGGCATCCCCGGTTTTTTTCTCCGTTTTTCCTCCTGTTGTATTTACAATTGCTTACTGGTTAGGTAGACTTGTCCGCGTATCCGCAAAATCGCCGGCCCGCCAACACACCCAACATTCCGATGATCACCAAGGAGCTGCTCTTGCGTGTTGCCCTGTTGCTGTTGATTTTCTACCTGCTCAGTCTTAACACCGTACCGGCGCAGGAAAAGCGCGTCGCCCTGGAGATGCAACTGGGGGAGAAAATTCCCCTGGAGCTGACCTTTACTGACTCGAATGGCCAACAAGTGCAACTTGCCAACCTGATTGACCGGCCAACCCTGATTGTACCGGTTTTTTACAATTGCCGCACGGTCTGTAACGTATTACTCGGCGGCCTGTCGTCAACCCTGCCGAAAATGCGTCTGACCCCCGGCAAGGATTATCAGGTGATCACCTTGAGCTTTGATCCGGAAGAAACCGTCGCGATGGCGGCCCACAGTCAGCGCACCTTTCTCACCGCCACGCGCATCGACTTTCCCCCTGAGGCCTGGCATTTTCTGACCGGAGAACAGGAGAATATCCTTAAACTGACTGATTCTGCCGGTTATTTTTTTTACAAAGAGGGGGATAACTTTGTTCACCCCACGGCAGCCTTCATTGTTGGCGCTGACGGCACCATTGTGCGCTACCTCATCGGCCAGTCGATCCCGCCGATCACCCTGACCATGGCAATCCTTGAAGCTGCCGAAGGGCGCATCAGCACCCCGATCAGCAAGGCCCTTGAATTTTGTTTCACCTATGATGCCGAAAACCGCCGTTATGTCTTTAACCTGTTGCGCGTCAGCGGCACGGTGATCCTGTTAACCCTCGGCAGTTTTTTTCTGTTTCTGTTCTTCAGCGGTAGAAAGAAAAAATCATGACAAAAACCCCCTTGACCAACACCGGATTTTACAGCGAGAGCCCCCGTTCCGGCGTGCTGGGCTGGTTGCTCTCAACCGACCACAAACGCATCGGCATGATGTACCTCGGCTGCATCACCACCATGTTTATTGTTGCTGCCGTGCTCGGCCTGGCCATGCGTCTGCAACTATTTACTCCCGGCCAACACATCATGACGGCCCAGACCTATAATGCCACCTTCACGGTTCACGGCATTATTATGATTTTCCTGTTCATTATCCCCAGCATTCCCGCGGCATTCGGCAATCTGCTGCTGCCGATTCAGATCGGCGCGCGGGATGTTTTCTTCCCCAAAATCAACCTGCTCTCCTGGTATTTGTATATCATAGGCGCGATTCTGGCGGTTTTGGCTATTTTTACCGGCACCGGGGCCCCTGATACCGGCTGGACATTTTACGTCCA
>NZ_JCBCBS010000213.1:0-2398 GCF_059864205.1 Pelovirga sp. | reverse complement strand
GATATTGTCCTGGGTCAGGTTCGGGGAGTGCATTTTCATCTTTTCCATTTAAAACCTCTTTCTTTAACCACGGAAGACACGGAAGACACGGAAGGATTTAATTAATCTTCTTTTCCGTGTTTTTCCGTGCTTTCCGTGGTTACCTTTACTTCGGTAACGCAGTTCGGGAACAACTCCATGATCTTGCGAATATTGTCCTGGGTCAGGTTCGGGGAGTGCATTTTCAACTTGTCCATATAAAACCTCTTTCTTTAACCACGGAAGACACGGAAAACACTGAATGTTTGTGCTTTTATTATCCGTGTCATTCCGTGTATTCCGTGGTTCATAAAACAAATCTTTCGATCTGTGCTTTCGGGTAACTGCCGAAGTTGATCAGTAACCCTAATTTCAGGTGTGTTGCCTTCAGGTAGTTGATCACCTGGGCTTTATGTTCGGGAGATATCTCTTTCACCGCTTTGAGTTCAAGGATGATCTGTTGATAGCAGATCAAATCCGGTTTGTACGTCTGTTGTAACCGTTGCCCTTTGTAGTTGAGGGTCAATTCCGGTTGTGACATAAAGGGGATGCCTTTGGCACTCAACTCTTTTTCAAGGCACTCTTGGTAGACAGCCTCCAAAAATCCACATCCCAGTTCCCGATATACCTCGAAAACGGCACCACGAATAGCAAATGTCTCTTCTTCAAACAACAGGCTACCCATGTCCGTGGTTTTCCGTGTTTTCCGTGGTTAACTGTTCTAGTTCTTGTTTTAATTCGAGCAGTTGCGTGTTCAGTTCGACCTTGCGGTTGAACTGCTTTTCTCTTTGCATCCGGGTTTCAAGCTTCCGGCATTCTTTTTGTTTCTGGAATACGGCATCAATCCGTTCTGCCTGAGTCCTTAGCGATTCCCCCTGGCGTGGTGGCAACGGCATCAACTGCCGTAACATCTGCTCGTACAACGCCGCTAAATCCAGCGCTACCGGCAGAGCGGTTAGGTATTGCCCCGGTGACAGCCAATCGGTTGCGTAGTATCCATCGACCACCCATTTTGCTGCATCCGCTTCACTGGGGCGCTTATAGGCAGCCATCACCTTGAAACGCTCCTGAAACATCAGGCGGTAAAAGATCGGGAAGGGAATGGCCTTATCGATACAGCGCAAGACGGCTTCATCCAGGTCGCCCTCTTTGAGATGAATATCAAAAATCTGGATTTCCGGCACCTTGCTTCTGGCCGGAAGGTTGATGGTTTCCGGTGCCAGTTTATACTGCCAGACAATCTTTTGAACTTGCGACACAAAGTTATTGCGCACAGCACGGCTGGGGTTGGCGTAGGTGTAGATTTTTTCCTTGGGCAGCACCCGCCCGAAGGCCGCTTTGTCCGGAAACTTGTACCACACCGCCATCAATCAACCTCTTGTACAACGAGGAAATTGATCAACTCAAACTCTTCCAGCCCCTGGATGCTGTTCACCAGAGCGGTTGTTCGGCTGCTGGTGAAGAGACTGTCCAGGTCTTTATCTTCCTTCAGGTCGATCATGGAGCGGATCGCTTGATCGAGCAGGTCGGAATACTGATGCATGTCTTTGCCGTCATGGGTATGACGATTAAATTCCTGACAGGCGTGAAGCAAGGGTTGTTGCTGGCCTTTGCAGGCCGCTCGAATCAGATCAAGTAGTGGCTTAACATCGGTGTGGTTAATGACCACGGAACCGTCCTGAGCGATGTAGATCAGGTAATAAGGGTGCAGGCGATTCTGCTGATTGACGTTGACGCCGTGGTTGCGGTTGCGCAGGGCAAAGATAACCCCCGGTGGCAATCCTTTGTCTGGCTGTGCTGGCACAACAGCGTGCATCCCATTGGGCACAGATGCCAAATCGCCATTCTGTTTGACGTAGTTCAGCAAATCCATGCGAAAGTCGTTTAAGCCAAGGTCGGTGATGTTCACGCCGGTCTTGAGGTCTTCCATCTCAATAACCTCGTCCTGTAGCCGACGCAGTTGCTCCTTGCGATAGGAAACCTCCTGCGACTGTGGGCTTAATACGTTGTCGTCAGCGGTTGCGGTAACATCCGCTATCACCATGCGGTTTTCGACCCGCTCTTTTAAGTTGATGTATTCATCAAGGGTGATGTCGGGCCAGTAGTTGACCAGCTGAATCGATTTGTTCTGAGAGCCAATCCGATCGATCCGTCCGAACCTCTGAATAATCCGCACCGGGTTCCAGTGAATATCGTAGTTGATCAGATAATCACAGTCCTGAAGGTTCTGCCCCTCGGATATACAGTCGGTACCGATAAGAAGATCAATTTCGGCGGGTTCATCAGGCAGAATCGCCGCCTTTTCTTTGGAGCGCGGAGAGAACAACGTCAGTAGTGACTGAAAATCATAGCTTTTCTTTAGTGTCGACTTGGGTGTGTC
>NZ_JCBCBS010000211.1:0-1767 GCF_059864205.1 Pelovirga sp. | reverse complement strand
GCTGTTGTGCAGCGTGGTAAATGGTGGCGGCTGGTTTCATGGCGCCGGCCTCAAAAGAGGCCAGGCGGTCGTGACAATAAGCATCCAGTGCGTAGGTTGCTGACAGAAAATCCCAGTGGAGCTTGCCAATATTGGAGAGCAGATACACCGGATAATGGTTTTTAAGCTCAGCCGCTAATTCAAGCATTTCAGGTATCGGAGCAAAGAGACCGTTCCAGGCTTGCCTCAACTGTTCTTGAGCAAGGGGCCGGGCGAGCAGGCTATTCATCCCGGCGAGAAAATCGTCACAGGCTAAATAGCCGTGTTCGTAATCATGCAATCCGGCCTGCAGCAAAAAATCTTCCACCTTGGCCGCTTGCACGCCGTGCTCACGTAACAGGGCAAAGAAATCGACATAGCTGTAATCAATCAGCACCTTGCCCAGATCGAAGACAATATAGTTGACTGCTGCCGCCCCTGGTTTCATGCTTTGTCAGCCGTAATCCGCCGACTCTCCAGGTAAAAACGTTTTTCGTCCGCCTCGCCCATAGAGAAGGTTTTGCGCGGCAGGGCGCCGTCAAGCACTATGGTGCGGAACAAGTCATGTTTGGAGATGGAAGGCAGATAAAATCCGGCGTTGTGCTCTTTGCTGCCGAGTTCGGCCACTTCATGATCTCCATGGATATAGTCAATGCGAACCTGCGGGTTAGTGCTTAAAAATTCGTCAAGGAAAGCCTGCAAAGAAGCAACCTCAAGGGTGTACTCCGGATCAGCGATATCGCAGGCAAAATATTGATTCTCCACAACCATCACGAAAGTGTGCTCCCCCTCAATTTCATCGAGGCAGGCTTTGGCTCCTTTCAAATCACCGCAGATCGTCAGCGTCAACGGGGTGCCGCGTTCCTGAAAATATGCGCTCATGGCCTGTTTAAGCTGTTCGCCGTCAACATTGAACAACACCCGATGGATCGCCTCAAATTCCAGCCCCCGATCGTGGACATTGACCAGCTCGACCAGGGCAAAGCGGGCCGGATGATCCATCACCTGCTGCGGATCATCAGCCTGTTCCTTGATCTTCTCCCAGATCGCTTTGGCCGTAGCGAAAGAATGATTGCCGTCGCCCATGGCGTAGAGCATGACATCCCCTGCCACATTGTAGCGATTGCGGTAAACCGCCGGGTCCGCCAGGTGCTCAAGAGCCGAGGCCACCTGTTCGATAAGCTCCGGTTGATCAACCCGATACCCCGTCAGATGCCCCCCCTGGCACAACAGCTCAACATCATAAACCTTCTCTAGCTTCTCTTCGAACAGTGGCTCGATCACCGTGCACTGCGGATCATCGATCAACACCATGATGTGGGGTAGTTCAATCGGTGCATTTTCACGCACCCGAATCCGCGGCGGCAAGCGTTCGACGATGGTTCCTTCCGTCGCTCGGATCAGGCTTTTGGAACCGGGGCGATAATCGTAGCGTTCCAGATCCAGCGCCACCATCAGCCCTTTGCGTGACGGAACGGCAGAGGTGCGACGATCGACCAGGACAAATCCGGGCGGCTGTTCTTCCAGAACCCCTTGCGCCAGGTAGGCTTCCATGGTGCGGTTGATGGCCTGGATGCGCTCCTCAACGTCCGCATCTTCAAGGTAGACTTCCGGCAGGGTCAACCGTAAGGTCGAGGGCGCCAGGCCAACCTGCTCGTCCAGATGCCGCCAGTAGTTACGGTCGGAGGTGTACTGATCGCAGGCAATCACTGCCCAGCGCTGCATGTCGACCCCTTTTTTCGGTAGCAG
>NZ_JCBCBS010000208.1:0-5288 GCF_059864205.1 Pelovirga sp. | reverse complement strand
AAAGTGTGGGAAAGAAGGGTGAACAACTGTGCAAATGCGCAAACAAGGAAATCGTGAAATCGGGGGACATAATACCGATTATTGCATAATCGGCATTATGTCCCCCGATTCATGGGTATTATGTCCCTTGATTTTACCGATTTCGACCTACCACCGTCACCGGAAAAGCGTCCGTTTCGCTGCCGGCATAGAGCGACAGATGGGGAAAGGGGATTTCAACTCCGTGGGCATCAAAGGCCTTTTTGATTTCGTGGTGGATGGTGTTTTTCAGCTCCAGGAAATTCTCTCGCTTGACCCAGACATTGAGCTGCAGATTCTGCGCGGAATCGCCAAAGCCAAGAAACATAAAGCGCGGCGGCGGTTCATCCAGACACAAAGGATTCTGATCGGCAATGGCCAGCAGCAACTCCCGCACCTTTTCCGTATCTTCTTTATAGGCCACCCCCACCGCCACATCGAGGCGGCGGATGGGAAAGCGCGTTAAGGTGGTCACCTCCGATTTGAGCATGGTTTCATTGGGGATGCGTACGTACAGATTGTCAAAGGTCCGCAACTTGGTCGACAGCAGATCGATGGCCAGCACTTCTCCGGTTGTACTACCGACACGAATAACATCCCCGGTCACGAAAGGTCGTTCGGTCAGCAAAAAGAGGCCACTGATCAGATTGGAGGCGGAGGTTTGCGAGGCAAAACCGATGGCCACCGACAATATCCCGGCGGCACCAAGGAGTACCGACAGTTTGAACCCCATTTCATGCAGGGCGGAGACCATAAAAACAACGATCAGCCCATAAAACAGGATGCGACGAAAGAGGCCCTGCTGTTGTTTACTTAAATGCTTGCCGACCAGCTTGAGGAGCGAGGCGGTGAGCAGTCGCGCAATAAAATAGCCGGCAACCAAAATAACCACCGCCCGCATCACCGGGATAAAGCTTGAAATGTCCATCGCGCTACACTCCTGTCTGGGATATCACCTGGTTTAGCCGATCAGGCCGCCGAATAATGCGCCGAAGGTCTTGTTTAAAATACTTTTATCAGCGGTTTTGCGCGACGCACTGACCCGCCGGGCTTGATGGTAGGGAGGCGGAGGCTGGGCACCGACCACCACCTGTGCCAGTTCCTTACGTTCATCGTGATGCAGGGTGATTTCTTCGGTCCAGAGGCCGTGGGTACCGGTATCGAACAGGGATAAAAAGGGCACCGGCAGACTGAGTTTTTCCAGCTTTAACGGTTGCTCTCCGGCATTGTTGATGCGTACCGGGGTAATCGCGCGATGAACACGCACCGGCAGATCATCGAGATGTAGGCGTCCGCTGGTCGTCGTCGCGTAACAGAGCTCCCCTTCCATGGTCGACGGGCCAAACCAGGTGTCGGACAGACGCGTCGCGGCAATATCCAGCAAGGTGTGATTGCGTTGCTGCAAGCGAGCACGAACCCACAAAGGAGTACTGACATAAAAACTGACCTGCTCAGCGGCGGGAATCAGAATCGGCCCCGCCGACTTGATCACCACTGAACGATCCGCCAGCAGCGGCTCGATCAGGAGTTCTTCGTTGGTATGGGAAAACACATGGCGTTCAATCGTTCCTTCGGCACAGGCGTTATCCCCTTCTTCGCTTAAGGTCCAGCTTGAGGGGGTATCATCCGGCCAGAGACTGCTGCGGTGGCAAAACTGCCACTCTTTTTCATAGCGTCGTACGACAAAGGTCAAGGGCCCGATGTGCCAGCACATCCCCAAGCCAACGGGCGGTGATAACATCCCCCACCAAGCCGACTCCCCTGCCTTTAGAACTTTATCTTTTGTTGCCATTGTTCTCTCCATAAGCCAACGGATGATGTATGCTAAAATCATCATTTAGAAGCAGTTGTAGATCGCTGCGCAACCACAGTCAAGCCTGCAACCATCGGCCGGGCCATCTAAAGCCGAATTATCGCCGACGCAATTGTTGACATATGCCATTTGATATTATTATGCTGACGGGTTTGAACCCCGGCGTGGCATTCACACGGGACGACACACAAAGCAAAAAATGGAGTGATATTTCCTATGCATGATAACTTTGAAGATCATGACGAGTCGATAGAATACGAAATTGAAGTGGAAACCGATGCCGACGTGCAGGCGGTTCCTGATGATGGGCTGGTGCTGGCACGCGACATGCTGCCGGCGCGCCTGCCGATTATCCCCCTGCGCCCACGCCCGGCATTCCCGGGGGTGATTATCCCGCTGACGGTTAATGGCGAGGCGCGGGTGCGTACCATCAAACAGGCGATGGAAACCGATTCCCAGGCCATCGGTCTGGTCATGGTGCAGGAACTTGATGAGGAAGATTCCACCACCAATCTGCAACGGGTCGGGGTCGCCGCTAAAATCCTCAAACTGATCCATAAAGAAGAGAACAGCGCCCATGTGCTGGTCAACAGTCTGGAACGCTTCAGTCTTGATGACGTGGTGGAAATGGACGGTGTCATCTATGCCGATGCCACCTACTATCTGAGCACCACAACCCGTGAAAACCCCGAGCTTAAAGCCTATTCCATGGCGATCATTTCAACGCTCAAGGAACTGGTGCAGATCAACCCCCTGTATTCCGAAGAGATCAAACTGTTTCTCGGACGGGCAAGCATGGATGATCCGGCGCGGCTGACCGATTTTGCCGCCAACCTGACCAATGCCGACGGTTTTGAGCTGCAACAGGTGCTGGAAACCTATAACCTCCAGCGTCGCATCGAAAAGGTGCTGGTGCTGCTGAAAAAAGAGCTGGAGGTCTCGCGCCTGCAGACAAAAATTTCTCAGAAGATCGAGGAAAAAGTGTCCGCCCAGCAACGTGACTTTTTTCTGCGCGAACAATTCAAGGCAATCAAAAAGGAACTGGGGCTGGAAAAAGAGGGCAAAGTCACTGAGATCGAGAAATTCCAGAAACGCCTGAAGAACCTGACCCTCAACGACGAAGCGCAAAAAGCGGTTGATGAAGAGATCGAAAAACTGCAACTGATCGAACCCTCCTCGCCGGAATACAATGTCAGTCGTAACTATCTCGACTGGTTGACGGTTCTGCCGTGGGGCAAGTTCAGCAAGGACTCCTACGATCTGAATCGCGCCCGCAAGGTCCTCGACCGCGACCACTACGGCCTGGAGGATGTCAAGGAACGGATTCTCGAATTTATTGCTGTTGGTAAAATGAAGGGCGATATTTCCGGTTCGATTCTGTGCCTGGTCGGCCCCCCCGGGGTCGGCAAAACCTCCGTCGGCAAGAGCGTCGCCAGTGCCCTTAAACGCAAATTCTATCGTTTTTCCGTCGGCGGCATGCGCGACGAAGCTGAAATCAAAGGGCATCGGCGCACCTATATCGGCGCCATGCCGGGCAAAGCGATTCAGGCGATGAAAAGCGCCGGCACCGCCAATCCGGTGCTGATGCTCGACGAAATCGATAAAATCGGCGCTTCCTTCCAGGGGGACCCGGCCTCGGCCCTGCTCGAAGTGCTGGATCCGGAGCAGAATGGCAGCTTCCGTGACCACTACCTCGACGTGCCGTTTGATCTATCCAGCGTGCTCTTTATTGCCACCGCCAACCAGCTCGACACGATTCCGGCGCCATTGCTTGACCGCATGGAAATCATCCGTCTGTCCGGCTATATCCTGGAAGAAAAGCTCGAAATCGCCCGCCGCTTTCTGATTCCCAAGGCCCTTAAAAGCCATGGCATGACCCGCGCCCAGGTCGGCATCGACAAGGCGGCCTTAGTCGCTATTGTCGATCGCTACGCGCGCGAAGCTGGGGTCCGCGGGCTGGAGAACCAGATCAAGAAGATCATGCGCAAAGCAGCGATGGAGTTTGCCCAGGGGCGCGAGGAGAAGATCCGGGTCACCAAGGCGGAAATCGAAAAATTCCTCGGCAAAGCGATCTTTACCGAAGAAGATCTGATCAAAAATGCCCCCGGCGTGGTCACCGGCCTGGCCTGGACCCGCATGGGCGGCGCCACCCTGCAGATTGAAGCAACGACCATGAAGAGCAAGAGCAAAGGGTTCAAGCAAACCGGACAGCTTGGCAAGGTGATGGTTGAGAGCTCCGAGATTGCCTACTCCTACGTCATGGGGCATCTGAACGACTACAACATCCCTGAAGACTACTTCGACACCCACTTTATCCACCTGCACGTACCCGCCGGTGCCACCCCCAAGGATGGCCCGTCGGCCGGGGTGACCATGACCACCGCGTTATTGTCGATGATCATGAAGAAACCGGTGCGTAAAAAACTCGGCATGACCGGGGAACTGTCCCTGACCGGCAGTGTCCTGCCGGTCGGTGGGATCAAGGAAAAAACCATCGCGGCGCGGCGCGCCGGCCTTACCAGCCTGATCTTTCCGGCAGAAAATCGCAAAGACTATGACGATCTGCCCGATTACCTGCGCGCCGGCCTGGAAGTCCATTTTGTCAAAACCTATCCGGAAGTCTTTAAACTGGCACTATCACAGCATAAGGGTTCATCACCTGCAGCTGGATCAAACAAGGAGAAGGTAATTCATGACCCACCAGGAAATCAGAACGGCACTGCTCAAGCTGTCAACCGCAGAGCAAAAAGCCTTTGTCCTTGAAACCCTGCCGATCCTGGCCCGCGATCTGGTCAAGGAACCCGGCTTCATGATGCAACTTTTTCCGGTTCTGCTCGGTATCCTCAAAGAAAGCGGTATGGATCTGCAGCAACTGATGCAACTGGCGGCAATGATGAACGGGCAGCAGCAGCAGTAGTGACGAGTGACGAGTGACGAGTGACGAGTGAGCGGTGAGCGGTGAGCAGCTTTTACTCTACCAGTAATTTACGGAGACACAGTTAATATGCGCGTTTTGTCCGGCATCCAGCCTTCCGGCTCCCTGCATCTGGGGAATTTTTTCGGCATGATGAACAAGATGATTGTCCACCAGGAGCAACAGGAACTGTTCTGCTTCATCGCCAACTATCATGCCATGACCAGCCTCGCTGACGGCAAACAACTGGCGACCGGCACCCTCGAAGCGGCGGCTAATTTTATCGCTCTGGGGATGGATCCCGAAAAAAGCACCTTCTGGGTGCAGTCTGATGTCCCGGAAGTACAGGAACTGACCTGGATTCTATCCAACTTCACCCCCATGGGCTTGTTGGAGCGTTGTCACAGCTACAAAGACAAGGTGGCCCAGGGAATCAAACCGAACCACGGCTTATTCGCCTATCCGGTGCTGATGACCGCCGATATCCTGCTGTTCCAAAGCGATCTCGTACCGGTCGGCAAAGACCAGAAACAGCACCTGGAG
>NZ_JCBCBS010000207.1:0-1750 GCF_059864205.1 Pelovirga sp. | reverse complement strand
ACCTCGGTTGTGCTGATGAAGGTGCATAAGCGACTCCCCGCCCTGTGTGCGTTCGTGCGTCAGGCCGACCTGGCGCAGGCCTGGTTGTTTCAGCGTATCAGCCTGCGCGACGAGCAGGTGTACGACCTGCTGACCCAGGATCCGCCGGAAGCTGCCGGTTATCTGTCCACCGCCATTGTCCAGGGAAAGCCGAAAGAGGGGTGACTCCCTGTTTCCCCCATCAGAGGTCGCGCAACAGAGCGATTGATTCGCGTAGTCCCGCTTCCTGAAAAATCTCCAGACAGATGGTCAGCTCTTTTTCCAGAGCAAATTGTTTGATGGTCCGCAGCAGGCCGGGGTCGATCCATTTGAGACTGCGGTGGTCGCGCCGGCCGTCGCTGCCGTGCAGATGGAGCAGGGTGATCTGTTCCCGATGCCTGGACAGAACCGCCTCCACATCCTGCCTAAAATGAATCATGTGACCGACATCGACACAAAAATCGACGGGTAAGGCTGCTGCCTGGTCAAACAGTTGGGCGTCGTCACCACTGTTTTCGACACTGATGATCCCTGCATTTGAGGCGGAAAAAGTCTCCAGCTGACGAAAAAATTCGCGCTGTGGTTGCAGGTGGAGGGTATGTGTCTGCGCTCCAAGCGGTCGCAACCGATCGACGAAGGTTTGCAGCGTCGACCATGATGCCACCAGGGTCAGGTCGCGGTCGTAAGGCAGGTGGATGTTATAGCGCAGCGGCTCCAGCGCCAGTTGGGTCACTTCCTGCTCGTCGGGCAAGTCTTCCGGCTGCCGGCTGCAAAAATAGAGCAGCTCGATTTCCTCCACCAGGCCACGCACATATTGCACATTCGCCAGACGTTCTGCCGGAATAATAAAGGAAGGGGCCGCTATGCGCATGGGTACCTCATTACAATGAGCAGGGTGAGGTACAAAATTGCGGCGCACAGAGCCAGCAGAGCGGTTGTTCTGGTGAACAGTCCGGTGGCGTCGGTGATCAGTGCCGTTTCGTCGATCCGGGCTCCGTCACCGATACAGGGCTTCTCCTTGCGGATGCCGAAATAGGTCGCTGTGCCGCCGAGGCGGGTGTCAAGGGCGCCGGCAAAGGCGGCCATGCTATGGGCTGAATTGGGACTGGTGTGGGCCAGGCGGAAACGGCGACCGATACGCCAGGCATTGCCCGGGTTCAGGCGACTGCCGAACGCCGCGACAGGAATCAGCACCAGAGCCAGTCGCGCCGGAATGAAGTTGAGGACATCATCGGCACGGGCGGCAAATTTGCCGAACTGCTCGTAGCGCGCATTGCGGTAACCGATCATCGAATCCAGCGTGCTGACGGCCTTGAACAGCATCGCCCCGGCCGCGCCGCCTAGTGCTGCGAACACAACCGGCGACAACACGCCGTCGGTAAAGTTTTCCGCTACTGATTCGACGGTGGAGCGAATCACCATCTCCTGATCCATCCCGGCGGTATCGCGGCTGACGATCATGGCCAGCGCCCGGCGGGCACCCTCAAGGTCACCGGTAACCAGCGGGGCGTGAACCGCCAGGGCGTGTTGCACCATGGAGCGGGCACTGACAGCAAAAAAGATAATCAGCGTATTGACAACAAGATAGAGAGCAACATGGATGCGGATTGCCGTCCACAGCAGAACCAGGGTCGTGGCGACGGCAACCGCTGTCGACAGTAATGTCAGCAGCGCGCCGCCGCTGAAGCCAAGGGGATATAACCGGTGTTCCAGTCGGCGGTTCAGACGTCCC
>NZ_JCBCBS010000194.1:0-61450 GCF_059864205.1 Pelovirga sp. | reverse complement strand
GGCTGGTAGAGCAAAGGTGTAGTGCCCGGCCTGAATCTGCTGCTCCTGGCCGTGCCATTTGGCCAGCAGACGCAGCAATAAGGCATGGCTGATGATTCTTTGTTGTTCAAGCTGGCGTGCTACTCGCTGCAGGCTGCTTCCCGGGGTGACCTCAAGGGTTACGGTTTCAGGTGGGGTGACCGGGGTTGTCAGCAGCCACCAACCGCCAAGCGCTAATCCACAGCTGAGCAGAACTATCAGAATAATCAGGACCAGTAAAAGCCGACGCATAGATATAGAGATCTAAAAGTTAAAGCGGTTTTCCGTACCGCTCCGCAGGCGCTTGATGTTGTCTTTGTGGCGCCAGATGACAATTGCAGCGATGACCAGGGTAACAGTAAAGATCGGCCACGAGCCGGTGGTAAGATGGATCGCCGGGGCTATAGCGGCTGCGGCGGCGATGGATGCCAGAGAGATATAGCGCCAGCGCCATAAAAAAAGTACAAACACGACCAGTGCCGTCAGCACCGCCAGCGGAGAGAACACCAGAAAAATCCCGAGGGCGGTAGCGACCCCCTTGCCCCCCTTGAAACCCAGATATACCGGGTAGCAGTGGCCGACAAAAGCCGCCAATGCCACCAGCGCCAGAGCCGTTCCGGTCAAGTCAAATGCCTGCTGGGCGATGACCACCGGGACTACACCCTTAAGGCAATCGCCAATCAGCGTGATAATGCCGAGTTTGCGCCCGGCCACTCGGTAGACATTGGTCGCACCAATGTTGCCACTGCCGGCTTTGCGGATGTCTTCCTTGCCGAGCCGGCGCGTCAAGATAAGGCCGGTAGGGATGGCGCCGAACAGATAGGCACAGATGGCCAGAACAACCAGCATGTATTCATTCTCCCAAAAAGAGGGTAACAGTCTTAGCTCGCACTGCCCGGATGCTCAACGGCGATGGCTTTACGATATTCGCGGATCGCGCCGTGAAGGGCACCAGCAGCCATGTTGGAACAGTGCATTTTTTCCGGGGGCAGCCCGTCGAGGGCATCGGCAATCGTTTGATCGCTGATGTTAAGAACCTCATCCAGGGCCAGCCCCATGACCATTTCACTGGCGACCGAAGCAGTAGCAATGGCCGCTCCGCAGCCATAGATCTTGTATTTTACATCGACAATCCGGTCGTTGTCGATTTTCAGGGACAATAGCAGAGCGTCACCGCAGGAAGGCTCACCGACCTGCACCAGCACCGTCGGTTCGGCAATGATGCCGACGTTACGAGGATTGTTGAAGTGCTCCATGACTTTTTCGGTATACACAGTCTTACCCGTTGGTTCAGATGAAAAAACAACCCTGCAGGAAAAAGGGGATTTTAGCCCTGATGGTGGCGGCGCTGCAACTAAAAGTAAAAATTACGTAACTATTCACTGCTGTCCTTGCGCAGGGCCGGGGTTCTTGTCGCCATGGACGGCGACAACAAGCGGTCATGGATGACGAAAAGCGTCCCTTGACATAGGATCCCCGAGTCGGTGCTGAACAAATACAAAATTACATCTGCAGCCAGAGTTCCCCGCCTCGACAGCGACGGGCTGACAGGCGTCGTCGGTGATGTCAGCATGATAGTGTGGAGGGGAGATTGGCCAGAATCAGCGACCCCAGAAGGCTGGCGTTTCTCAAGGCAGAGATCTCGTAGACCGGATTAATCAGCAGGAACTCCTTCATGACAAATCGCAGATGGCCCTATCAGAGCACAGCGTGGTCGCCCATTTACTCGGTACGGAACAGCCCAATGGCCAGGTACAAAAAGCCAATAATGACAGCAAACATGAAGGCTAAAAAAGCAAATCGTGCCAGTAACTTAAGGGTAAACTCCCGGGTTGTCGGCGGCTTGTTATTATCCAGCACAAAGGACCAGACCAGGGATAAAGCAGCAGCAGCAAG
Organism: Pelovirga sp.; assembly: GCF_059864205.1. Classification (NCBI taxonomy): domain Bacteria; kingdom Pseudomonadati; phylum Thermodesulfobacteriota; class Desulfuromonadia; order Geobacterales; family Geobacteraceae; genus Pelovirga; species Pelovirga sp. Next base: position 59,536 of record NZ_JCBCBS010000194.1, on the reverse strand, counting down.
GAATCCGAACAGGTAAACCTGAAGTATATCCATCGGTAACATCCTTCTTGTCGTTGAATAACTAAATCTGCTTATCTATTTGACCCCAGTAAATCAGAAAACAGGATATGGATTCTGCGACTACGCTTCGCTCCGCGCAGAATGACGCTCTTTCATTTCCATAAAGGTGCTTCTTTGTCATCCTGCGCGAAGTCGCAGGATCCAGATTATTAGCAGGTCGCATCGGTCGCGAACTTCTAACCGTTATGCTGGAGCGAAGTGGATAACCAAATAACTAAATTTCGGACATAACCGGCACAACACGTTCCAATATAGCACTAACGGACGAGGGCAGACAAAGGATTCATGTGTGGTAACCAGGACACTATTCACCGGCCTGTGATTTGCTCTAGCCCGTTTCTGAAATACATGCTATAGCTTGCCGGCACGAAGACCACAGGGATTGACTCGGTGGTCTTTTTCTATTGGATCCGTAAAGAGAAAGAAGCAACGATGATAACTGCGACAAACATCTGCCTGGCCTATGGCAAGCGGATTATTTTCAACAACGTCAATATCAAATTTACCCCCGGCAACTGTTATGGACTGATCGGCGCCAACGGTGCGGGAAAATCGACCTTTCTTAAAATTCTTGCCGGCGACTCCGAGCCTGACAGGGGCGAAGTCACCATCAACAAGGGGTTGCGCCTGGCGGTATTACGCCAGGACCAGTTTGCCTTTGACGAAGAAACCGTCTTCAACACAGTCATCATGGGGCATAAAAAACTCTATGAGGTGATGGTCGAACGTGAAGCGATCTACAGCAAGGGGGAGTTCAGCGATGCTGACGGCGTCCGTTCCGGCGAACTGGAGGCGGAATTCGCCGAATTAAACGGTTACGATGCGGAATCGGAGGCCGCAGTATTGCTCAACGGTCTCGGCATCCCCGAAGCCCTGCGGCAGAAGAAGATGAAAGAACTGGAAGGTGGCGACAAGGTGCGGGTCCTGCTGGCCCAGGCCCTGTTTGGCAACCCTGATATCCTGTTGCTTGATGAACCGACCAACAATCTGGATTTGAAATCGATTCAATGGCTGGAGGAGTTTCTCGGTCGCTTCCAGAATACGGTAATTGTCGTTTCCCACGACCGGCATTTTCTCAACCAGGCCTGCACCCATATTGCTGATATCGATTTCGGCACCATCCGTACCTACGTCGGCAACTATGATTTCTGGTATGAAGCCAGTCAGATGGTTCTCAAACAGAAGCAGGATGCCAACAAAAAGGCGAGTGACAAGGCCAATGAACTCAAGGAGTTTATTGCTCGCTTCAGCTCCAACGCTTCCAAGGCCAAACAGGCAACGTCACGCAAAAAGCTCCTCGACAAACTGGAGATCGATGATTTACCGACCTCTTCACGCAAATATCCCTTCATCATCTTCAGGCCGGAGCGCCCCTGCGGCAATATCATTCTCGAAGTCACCGACCTGAGCAAAACCATTGACGGAGTCAAGGTGCTCGATCGCTTGAACCTGATCGTCAACAAGGGAGACAAGATTGCGTTTGTCGGTGGTAACAGTCTGGCCAAGACTACCTTGTTCCAGATTCTGGCCGGCGAGCTGGAGCCGGACAGCGGCAGCTACCGCTGGGGCGTCACCATCACTCATGCCTATTTCCCTAAGGAAAACAGCAGTTATTTTGCCAAAGAGATGAGTTTGATTGACTGGTTGGGGCAGTTCGCCCCGAGCGAAGGGGAGAGCTTTGCCCGCGGTTATCTTGGCCGTATGCTCTTCTCCGGCGATGAAGCGACCAAGGCAACGACGGTGTTAAGCGGTGGCGAAAAAGTTCGCTGTATGCTCGCGCGGATGATGCTGACCAACGCCAATGCCCTGCTTTTCGATGAGCCGACCAACCACCTCGATCTGGAATCGATCACCGCCCTGAACAACAGTCTGATCAGCTTTCCTGAAGTGATCCTGTTTACCTCCCATGACCATAAGTTTGTCGCGACAACCGCCACCCGTATTGTTGAACTGACCCCGAACGGGGTTATCGACCGGGTCATGAGCTTTGACGAATATCTCGACAATCCGGACATCGCCGCCCTGCGGGCCAGGCTGTGCCAGGGTGTTGTCGATTTAAAATTATAGGTGATTATTCAGTACCTAGGGAAACTTAAAAGAAAAAGCCTGCAATGGGTATGCTTGAACGCTGCGAAAATTGTTTGAGCGAAGCGAGTTCTTTTCGCAAGAGAAAACATACCCATTGATAGGCGCTCGTTATACTTAAGCTGAATAGTTACAATTATAGAAGGAAATCACGCGTGGCCCTGCCCTGGAAAACCCTTGATCATGTTTTGACCGAGAGCGGTGAAACCCTCGAACTGCGGCAACGCGGCACCGGGGATTTTCTCATCACCATTGGTAACCAGATCCTGATGAACAGCAAAGCCCAACGCTCGGAAATCGCCCTGGGCACGCTCGGCTGTCAGGGCCTGCAGCAGCACCCCGCTCCGAAAGTGCTGGTCGGCGGGCTGGGGATGGCCATCACCCTGCGCGCCGTGCTCGATCAGCTTCCCGCTACGGCACAGGTGATTGTCGCGGAGTTGAACCCCATCGTTCACACTTGGTGTCTCGGCCCGCTGGCTGAATTAACCGCTGCCGCGACCGCCGACCCGCGGGTTGAGGTGGTGATCAGCGATGTTGCCGAGCTGATTCGCCGGTCTCCGGCAGCCACTTTTGATGCCGTCATCCTCGATCTCTATCGTGGCCCTCATCCCCGCACCGATGGTTGCAATGATCCGCTCTACGGCAGCCACGCGATTGAACGCACCCGCACCTCCTTAAAGCCGGGGGGAACCCTGGCCGTCTGGGGAGAAAATCCCGATAGCGCCTTCGCACAGCGTCTTGCTGCTGCCGGGTTTTCTGTCCGGGTTGAGCGCCCCGGTAAAGGTGGTTATCGCCATGCCGTCTGGGTGGCCCGAAAAAAAGGATAACCAGTGGAAATATTTGATTTGAATGGACGCCCCTTTGTCGAACTCTGCGATCTGCTTAAGTTGACGGGAGCATGTGCGAGTGGCGGCAGCGCCAAACTGGCGGTCGCCGCCGGAGAAGTGAAGGTTGACGGCCAGGTCGAGCTACGTAAACGCTGTAAAATCCGCACCGGTTGTATCGTTGAATATGGCACAGAGCGGCTAAAAGTTGTTTAGCTTCCTGCGTTTCCGTCCTTAAAAAAACCGTATCTGTTCAGCACCGGATCTTCGGATCCGATGTCAAGGGACGCGATTGTTTCCCGTTGGGTCATCCATAACCGCTTGTTGTCGCCATTCATGGCGACAAACATCCCTGCCACAGGACCCCTGACCCTGCGCAAGGATAGTGCTGAATAGTTACAAAAAACCATCATAACGGGTGAAAGATCAGGGCCGCTGAATTGATACAGTGGCGCTTGCCCGTCGGCAGGGGCCCGTCATTAAACACATGCCCCAGGTGGGATTCACAGCGACGGCAGATCAGCTCGTTACGGGTCATGAACAGACGCCGGTCGAGGCGGGTAGCGACATTTTCCGGCGCAACGGCTTGATAATAACTCGGCCAGCCACTGCCGGAATCGTATTTGTGGTCGGAGTGGTAAAGGTCATTGCCACAACCGGCGCAGCGGTAAATTCCGCGCTCCTTGTTCTCGAGCAGGGCTCCAGTAAAGGCGCGTTCGGTTCCCTCTTCGCGCAGAACCTTATACTGCTGTGGCGTCAGCAGCAGCTTCCATTCAGCCTCGTTGCGGATCATTTTTTCCACCTCGATATAGGCACTCTTTTCAACGGAAAAAAGCCTGACGGTTGAACTGCTGGTGTCCATTGTTTTATCCTTTGGCGGTTGTTGTGAAAACCCCTGTGTTGCTAACCACAGTATCCCCAACTGCGACACCAGTAGCGTCAACAGCTGTCGTCTGGTCATAGAAATGTTCATGGACCAAGTCCTTTGCGTAATAATTGACCTTTGTGGTCATATTATCCTGCACCAATTCACTTAAATGCAAGTCATCAAATAAAAGTGGCCTCCCCGGAATTAATATTAAAAATAATGACCTCTGTTCCTGAACTGTGTTAGTTCCTGTCAAAACCCCGTCCGGCAAGGAGAGAGCCATGCCACCCAAATGTAAAGTGATCGCTTCGTTGGCTGCCGTCCTGTTGTTTTTGTTCACCCTGAGCTCAACCGCTGTTGCTGATGAGTTGCTGTCGATCAAGGCAGGCTATCAGTTCCTTAGTCTGAAAGGCTCTATCGCCGGAAACGGTAACGATAGCGGCCAGAAAATCGACGTTCGCCGCGACCTTGATTTGGACGATAGTACGGATTTCACCGGAGAGGTTGCCCTGAACATGGGAAAATCCCGCCTTTCTTTCAATTATCTGCCCATCAGTTTTTCCGGCACGGGTACCCTCAAGGTTGCGAAGAAGTTCAATGAGAATACGTTTGCTGCGAATGATCGGGTAAAAAGTGAACTGGATATCGCTCTTTACGATATCGGTTACACCTATTTTCCGGTCAATCTGGACGATCTGCCAACCAGGCTGCAACTTGGTTTGGAACTGGCAGTCAAAGTTGTCGATGCCGAAGTCATGTTGAGGAATCTTGGGTCAACAGGGAATGGACTGGTATTTGAGGAGAAGGCATCTGCTCTGGCACCCATACCGACCATCGGGCTGCGCGCACGTGCCGCTTTGGCCGATTTTATTGGCCTGGTTGGGCGGGTTGGCTACATGGAATACGATCGGAATTATTTTCTTGATGCCGAAGCGCAAGTAGAGTTTTCACCCCTGCCGATGATGGGTATTTACGCCGGTTATCGTTATTTTGATCTGAAGATTGATGAGAGTGACCTGCTCGTGGAAACAGAATTTTCCGGTCCTTTTGGTGGGTTGCTGGTGCGTTTCTGATCCAGTTTGATGCGATTATTGCTTTGTATGGCGCGGCCACTCCAACTCGTTTTGGGGCGGCCGTTTTGCATCCGTCAGCCATTATCCGTTATGCTGTAGCCGTTGGAGGTTGTTGTCTGAATAACCGAGCGTAGCAAAAAGGATCCGATGATGGCGGCAAAAGTGATTCCGATAAAAAAATCGCAAGTGCAGGTAGCAGATATTATTGATGAGGCACTGGCGAAGCATCCACCCGATCAGAACCCGGAAGTGATCAATTGTTTGAAAACAGAACTTGAAAAAATTATCGAAACGTATTTTATTGAGGATGTCCCCGAATTGTCGCTGAAACTGCCTTCTGATTTGACCCAGCATCAGTTCGATGAGATTAAAAAAGGCCTGGGCCAGTTATTCGGTAGTTATAATCAACAGATGCTCGAACGGTCCAGTTTGATTTTTCGCGATCTCTACCAGGCTAAACTGGAAATTTGCCAGTTGAGACATCAGCACCAGAGCACGGATAACTGAGTAGATCTACCCTGTTGATCCCCTTGCCTTGTTGACGGAAAGAAACCATGCCCACTGCTTTTGATCTGATTGTTCTCGGTGCCGGTACCACCGCTTTTGCCGGTGCACGTATTGCCGCCGCTGCCGGTAAAAAAGTTCTCATGCTTGAGCAATCACACCTGGGCGGCACCTGTGTCAACTGGGGGTGTATCCCCAGTAAAACCCTGATTCATAAGGCGGAGATGTATCATGGCGCGCGCAAAGGGGAAAGCTGGGGTCTGAATCTGCAGGCTGGCTCCCCCCATTGTGGGACCCTGATGCCGTTAAAACAGAAGGCGGTTGTTACGGTGCGTGAAACCCACTATCAGCGTGAGGTGGATCAATCACCCAATATTAAGGTCATCAAGGCACGGGGGCATTTTGTTTCTCCACATGAAATTGAGGCCGGTGGTAACACCTATACGGCTCCGCACATTTTGATTGCCAGCGGTGGTGAACCTCGCGTTGTGCCGATTCCCGGTCTTGATACCGTCACTTTTCTCACCAGCTACAATGCCCTGCATCTTCCCTGTTTTCCCCAATCGATTGTCATTCTCGGTGGTGGTGTCATTGCTCTGGAGATGGGGCAGATGTTTGCCCGCTTCGGTACCCGGGTCACCATCCTCGAGCGTGGTCCGCGGCTGTTGGCTGAGTTTGACCTGCGCCTGACCGAGCAGTTCCGCATGATGCTCGAGCAGGAAGGAGTCGAGATTCTCTGCAATGTCGAAGCTCAGCGGATCGAGAAACACGGCGATAGCACCTGCATTTTTGCCTTGCTGAACGGCGCCGAAGTGGGTTTTTTCGCAGAGCGACTGATGCTCGCCATCGGCACCCAGCCAGTCACTAAAAATCTCGGGCTGGAGGAGATTGGCGTGGAAACCGATGCGGGTGGATTTATTACAGTTGATCGCCAATTGCGTACCAGTGTGCCGGGTATCTGGGCCGCCGGCGACGTGACCGGACCGCCGATGATTGCGCCGGCCGGTGCGCGGGAAGCCCAGATCGCCGTTAAAAATATGCTGGATCCGAGTGGTAACCATTCCATCGACCATCGTTTTTCACCAATGGCCGTGTTTGTCGACCCTGAATTTGCCACCGTCGGTCTCACCAAAACCCAGGCCGAAGCACAGGGCTACACAGTGGTAACAACCTACGTTGACCTGGAGCGGGTACCCAAGGCCCATGTCATGGGAGAAATGCTCGGCGGCGTACTGCTCACCGCTGAACAGGGATCAGGCAAGATTCTAGGTGTGCAGATGCTCTGCCCGCGCGCGGCGGACATCATCCACGAAGCGACTCTGGCGATCCGTTTCGGTCTGTCCGTGGTTGATTTAAGTACAACGGTGCATGTTTACCCGAGCATCAGTGATGGCCTGCGTCAGGCAGCGCGTGATAATGCCCAGGTGCAGGGATTGCTCTAAAGCAGCATGTTATCACAAGCGGAGCTTCACTCCCCCTCTCTGCTTTATTTAATCGGGTGTTCGCGCCACCTGATCCTTTCTCCATTTGCCAACTCATGTTATAAAGTCACAGATTTTGTTCGGCAATTCTGACTGACAATGAGGCTTCATGATTCGACGTTTTTCCAGGTTTCTCAGCAATCTGAAAATTCGCTGGAAAATGCTGGTGGTTATTCTGCCTTTAGTGATCGTGCCGATTTTTCTGCTTGGTGCCATTATCGGTTACGTCGCCACTCGTCAGGCTTATGAAGGGCTGACTGAAGTCAGTCGCGCTGACCTCGACCATATGGCAAGCTTTACCCTCGATCTGCTGGAAAATCATCACCGCCAGTTTGAAGTGTATCGTGACGACAAGAAGAAAATCGTCGAACAGGAGATGAAAAGCCTGGTTGAACTGGCCTTTGGTGTTATCAATGAGCAGCAGCGCCGGCAGAAGATTGGCCAGATCGACCTCGCGTCGGCGCAACAGGCAGTGAGGAACAGTTTCAAGGAAGTGAGTATCGGCACCAGTGGTTATCTGTTTGCTATGACCGGCGGCGGCACCCTGACCGTTCATCCTGCGCGCGAAGGAGAAGATATCAGTGATGTGCAGGATGAAAACGGCTGGTTTTTTATCCGTGATATGAAACGGCGCGCCCTGGCGAGTGAGCCGGGGGATGTTCTCTACACCATCTATCCCTGGTACAATGAATTGCTTGGTGACCGGCGTCCGCGCCGCAAGATTGTCGCTTTTCGTTATTGTCATGCCTGGGATTGGATAGTCGCTGCCGGTGGCTATCTGGATGAGACCTATGATGATCCGATCTTTGAGCAGGGCGCTCTGAAGCTGTTGGGCGAGCAGATCAAAAGTAAAAAGGTTGGTCAGACCGGCTACATCTACGCCATGACCGGTGACGGCACCCTGACCATTCATCCGGATGCCGAAGGGGAAAATCTCCTTGCCGCCACGGATGCGGAAGGTCGGGCTTTTATTGCCGAAATGACGCAGCAGCGCGACGGCTGGATTCGCTACCCATGGCACGGCCCGCAGGATAAAAAAGCTCGGATGAAAATCGTCCGTTACCGTTATTTTGAACCTTGGGACTGGATTATCGCCGTCGGCAGCTATGAGGACGAATTCTATCGTACTGCCAACGATCTCAAGTGGCGGATTGCCTTGCATGTACTGCTACTGCCGTTGATTATCGGCCTTGTCGCCACTGCCTTGCTCGCCCTGGCCGCCAAGGTTCTGACCGATCCGATCCAGCGCATGATCAGTGTGATTCGCAGGGTACGTCAGGGGCGGCTCGATGAGCAGATGCCGGTGGAAAGTCAGGATGAACTCGGGGAGCTGGCTATCGCTTTTAACCGCATGACCCGCATGCTGCGTAAAAATAAGGAGATGGAAGCAGCCCTGGCGCAGCAGGGGAAAATGGCATCCCTCGGGGTGTTATCATCGGGTGTTGCCCACGAAATCAACAACCCTTTGGGAGTGATTCTTGGTTATGCCGGTTATCTCGAAAAAAAGATTTCTGAAGATGATCCCAACTACAATTTTATTCACGAGATCAAAAGGGAAAGTAAGCGCTGCAAAAAGATTGTGCAGGATCTGCTCAGCTATTCCCGTACCCCCAAACCGGCTCTGGAGCCGACCGATATCAATCGTCTGCTGCGCCAGATAATCGATTTTGCCGGAAACCATATCGATATGAACCATGTCAGCATTGTTCAGGATTTCGCCGAGCATCTGCCGATGATTGCAGCTGATGGTGATCAGTTGCGCCAGGTCGCCATTAACCTGCTGCTTAATGCCGGAGCGGCTTCGCAACCGGGAAAACAGATCAGGGTGTCAACCCGCCTCGAAGATGGCCAATATATCCGGATTGAGTTTGCTGATCAGGGGGAAGGGATCAGCGAGTTGAATCTGGACAAGATTTTTGAACCATTTTTTACCACCAAAGCGCGCGGAACCGGCTTAGGGCTGGCAATTACCAAGCAGATCATCGACATGCACCAGGGACAGGTTGCCATCGATTCGGAGCTTGGCAAAGGCACCCGGGTGATTATCCGCCTGCCGCTGGTGCGTGAGGAATATTGATATGATACGTCAGGGGAATTAGGAATGTCGGTAAAACAGATCATGATTATCGATAATGAGGAAGGGCTGTGCCGCATGATGGCAGCCGTGTTGATGGATGACGGCCATGCTGTGCGCACCTTCACTGATCCCCTCGAGGCGGTTGAGATGTTCCGTCCCGGGGTTTGGGATCTGGTTATCAGCGACATCAAGATGCCGGGCATTGATGGCCTCGAAGTGTTGCAGCGGATCAAGGCCCGGGAACCCGATACCCCGGTTATTATGATTACCGCCTTTGCCACCGTCGATATGTCGATTCAGGCCCTGCGTAGGGGGGCCTATGATATGCTGACCAAGCCCTTTGAGCCGGATGAGCTGCTGTTCCGGGTACGCAACGCCCTTAAGCATAACCAACTGCTCAGCGAGAATGAGCAGTTGCGCCAGGAGCTTGCCGGCAAGTTCAATTTTGACAAGATCATCGGAACCTCGACGATTCTTCAGCAGTTGCTTGAGAAGGTGAAAAAGGTCGCAGTGCGTGATACCTCGGCCCTGATTACCGGTGAATCGGGCACCGGCAAGGAGTTGATTGCCCAGGCGATTCATTACAATTCGCCGCGCAAGGACAAACCCTTTATTGCCATTAACTGCGGCGCTATTCCCGACTCAGTGATGGAGAGTGAGCTGTTCGGTCACAAAAAAGGGGCCTTTACCGGTGCTGATGCCGACAAGGAAGGACTGTTAAAGGCCGCCGACGGGGGCACCTTATTCCTCGATGAAATCGGCAATTTACCTCTCAATGTCCAGAAAACCCTGCTGCGCTTTCTGCAGGAGCAGGAATTCCGGCGCATCGGCGATACCACCCCGACGCGGGTGGATGTCAGACTCATCTCCGCAACCAATTCCGATCTGGAAAAAGAGGTGCAAAAGGGCACCTTTCGCGAGGATCTGTTCTATCGCCTTAACGTTATCAATCTGCACCTGCCGCCCCTGCGCCAACGCAAGCCCGATATTCTGCTCCTTGCCTCCTACTTAATCCGTGAACAGAACCGCAAGTTTGGCACCAATATCAGCGGATTGTCGGCAGAGGCACAGCAGGCAGCCAGTGCGTACAACTGGCCAGGCAATATCCGTCAACTGAAAAATGTTATCGAGGCCTGTATTACCATTGAAACTGAGCAGCAGATCAGTCTGGCCACCCTGTCACAATTTATCGATATTGAAGAGGGAACCGCAGGCGGTGATGATTACAACAATGCCCTGGCACGCTTTGAAATCGACTATCTGCGGCAGTTGCTCAATGCTGCCGGGGGAAATATTGAAGAGGTGGCCGCCAAGGCGGGGATGAATATGGCGACGATTTATCGCAAGATGAAAAAATACGGATTACGCAAGGAGGATCTGATAGGCGACAAGAGCCGCTAATCCTCACAGACTATTCATCGGATCAGCCGAACCCAAACATCTCAAAAAAGGTTACACCCACCGGTTTCATAATCCACAGCCCCAGGGCACACATGATCAGCACAACCATCACCCAGTTGAGAATCTGGGTACGTCGTGCCCAGTCCGGCTCCGGGCGGGGTTTGCCGTTGACGTCTTTGCGCTCTTCTTTGACATGATTGCGTGCCATACCGCGCAGCAAACGTCCTGATGACAGAAAAATCACCGCCGAAACGACAAACTGGGGCATGACATCGGTGCTGACAGCACCTGATGCCACAAGAACGGCATAGTAGGCCAGAGCAACCAGCCCCAATAGTGTCATTTGTTGTGCAGGACTCATTCTACCCCGTTATGCTCATAAATATGCTATTTGCCGCCGGTGAAAAAGAAATCAATAGCAGATGAGATCGTTACAAAAAAATATCTCAAAACATCGTTTGAGGCAAGAGCGTCATTCACTCTCCTCCTGCCACTAGTCGTTCCAATGCCCTAAAGGGAGGATTTCCCGTCCGATGTTTTTATTGATAGTTTGAGCAACGGCGATATACAGAGCAGTCAGCGCAGCGATAAGGCCGCATAGGCAACCGAGGAATAAAAAGATCTGATCGTCCCTTAAGTGGTTCATCGATAGGGCCAGCAAAGAGCACATGAAGGTACCGTACAGGGTTTGCACCGCGATGCTGCGGCGAAAACTGCCAAGAAACAGAATAGCGGCAAACAAAGCCCACAGGCTTAAATAAGAAAACATGGTAATGGCATTAGGATGACGACCGATCCCCATTTCCGGGAAGATTTCATAACTGATCAGCGATAGCCAGAAAAACCCGAAGGGGAGCAGTGTTGCCGCCGCGCGCGGGTGCCCCTGTTGTTGGCTGAGTAAGCCATAGGTGAGTTGAATCACACCACCACACATCAGCAGGATGCCGCTTAACAGCACCGGTGGACTGTAGGGTCCCAACAGGCTGAACAGGTAGATCAGCAGAGAAACAGCCAGAGCCAGGAGGGCCGGACCCGGCAGTTCGTGCTGAATAGCCTGGGGCGATGGTGCCATCATGTTGTCTCCACTCAAAGGCAAGACAGCCCTATTCTCAAGAGGGCTGTCCAATTATTCTTGTTTCCCGACTCGAAAATTGCATTAGTGATCATCCGGGTATTCCGGATGATCACTAATGAGCACCAAGAAGCGTGATGACTAATCCCGTACTTTTTCCAGAACCAGATCTTCTTCCTCGATAAACACCGGTTCGGTGACAGGTACGGCCACTTTTTGTGGGCGCAGGGACGTGGCCATCATGGCTCCGACCAGCAGTAGCACTCCAGCGACCATGAAGGAGCTTTCCATGCCACCATACTTGGCATTGAGAATCGAGGAAGCTTTGACCAGAACAAAGGCACCGATGCCCCAGGAAGAAAAGAGAATACCGTAGTTCATACCGTAATTTTTGGATCCCCAGAAATCCTTGGCAAAGGAGGGGAACAGGGACAGGTTGGAACCATAGTTGAAACCGATAAAGGTTGCCAGAAGGGTCACCAGCAAAGCTCCGGAACCGGAACTTGAGACAATCGGAATAGCGGCAAACATCAGGACCGCCTGGAAAGCCAGCATCAAAGTCAGGGTGGTGGCGCGGCCAAACTTGTCTGACATGAGGCCGGCAACAATTCGACCGGCAGCGTTACCGAGGGCCATGACGGCGACGGCGATAAAGGCCATTTCACCCATGCTCTGCTTGGCGATGCCGGCGATGCTGCCGATGACCATCAGGCCGGCACCGGCACCGATGAAGAAGGTCAGCCACAGGGTGTAAAAACGCCCTTCTTTGAGTATCTGAGCCGGCCCCACATCTGCCGCCACAGCAGCCGGAGGAACTTTGGTGGTGTTTGCTGCGTCTTTCTGGGGAGCGGCTGAAAAACCTGCCGGTGGGTTGGTGAGCAGCATCGACATGCCACAGACAGAGATGATAAAGGCGATGCCAAGAATCATCATGGTGCTATGCAGGCCATATTGACTTAGCAAGTATTGAGACAGGGGCGCGAGGTAAACCGGTGCAATACCGAAACCGGAGACGACGATACCGGCAATCATCCCGGTTTTGGCCGGCGAAAACCACTTCAGCGCCGGGGGTGTAGCGGCCGAGTAACCGAAGCCGATGCCGAGACCGGCCAGCACCCCGAAACCAAAGATCCAGCCCCAGTAGCTTGAAGTCAGGGAGCAGACAATAAATCCGGCACCGACCAGCAGGCCACCGAGGATGGCCGTCATCCGTGGACCAACCTTGTCCTGCATCTTGCCGCCAAGTATCATCGATAAGGCAAAGGCCAGACAGGCGGTAGCATAGGGGTCGCCGGATCCGGCGAACATGTTGTCGATTTCACCCTTGAGCATACTGTAAGTGTAAAGAATGCCCAGGGCCAGGTTGATTCCGAGTCCAGCCAGGACGACTTGAAAGCCGCGGTTCTTGATCGGTTGGGTTTGCATCTCTTCTCTCTCCTTGGGTGTTATCACATTAGAATGCTGAATGGATATGACACGATTTAGGCGATGGAACAAAGGCCATTTGTTGCCGAATTTGATGGTCAGGGGGTGGTGAGCTTTTGCGTTGGTTGCGGTTTGCGCCGGTTCGGCATGACAGTAAGCCGTTTGCATGGTGGCAGGGGGCTGTGGTGTTCTGTCGTACAGTCCTGCATGTGTCAGCACATCCGGATAGCGTTCCGTCAGGCGCGGAAACTTTTCACACTCCCGGTATCTACTCGAACAGTAATGGGACATGGCAACAACGTCGTAAGGGGAAATATAGTCTTCGCCGACATCACAGAACTTTTGGTCTTGGTCGAAGTATGGGCAGATTGCCATGGCAGTTCTCCTGGGTGTGTGATTGGATGTCCTTGTTTAAGGCAACCTACGTGCCAATCTGTGAAAATAAAAAAACGATGTTATAACAGGAGGTTGTAGCGTTTTTTCCGGCTGCGTGAAAAAGGCTCCTAAACGAATTTTTCGCAGATTTGCAAGTTTTTTCAGGAATAGAAGGGGGTTCTTTTTATGCTGAAAAGAAAAAAGGTTATATTTTTAAATATTTGAAATTATTGAAAAATTTAAAAATATTGAATTTTCAAGTCGTGCAATAAAAACACTGGTTTGTATTCGTGAAGCTCCTTGACCAGTTTTTTGCAAAATTGCAAATTTGTGGGGCTGGTCACGACGCCGATATTTACGTAGACTGATAAGTCGTATGTTTGTCCAACACGGATTCTCAAGGAGATTCAAGATATGCCAACACTCGATCAGATCATGACCCGCGGTGGCGACAAAGGGCAGACCAGCCTGGTTGATGGCACGCGGGTATCTAAGGCATCACAGCGGGTAAAAACCTACGGTACCGTCGATGAGCTGAATTCAGTGCTGGGGTTGGTTCGTTGTGAGGAGTTGCCGGCAGGGATCAGGGACAAGCTGCTGCGCCTGCAGAATGAACTGTTTAATCTGGGTGGTGAGCTGGCAACCCCGGCTGACAGTGAGCAAGCCGCACGGATTCCCAATGTGCATCAGGGGCAGATCGATTGCCTTGAGACCTGGCTTGAAGAGGATCGGGCAAAATTGACACCGGCACAAAACTTTGTGTTGCCCGGTGGTACCCGCGCTGCTGCCCTGCTGCACTTGGCGCGGACCGTGACCCGGCGTTGCGAGCGCGAACTGGTCTGCCTGGCAGAGATGGAAGATATCAATCCACTGTGCCTGGGCTTTCTCAACCGTCTTTCCGATCTGTGTTTTGTCTGGGCGCGGTTGAGTAATGATAACGGCAACACTGATATCTTCTGGCAACCGGGGGAGCATCGATGACGCAGCTATTATGAATCTGGTGTTGCTGGAGGATGAGGATTTTATTGATGATGACCACGTCAGGCTAGGTGGCCGGCGCTTCGATCACATTACTACCTGGTTGGGCAAGGACAGCGGCGACAGCTTGCGCGTTGGACGGATTAATGGCCGCCTTGGCCGGGGGGTGATCAGCGCCATTACTTGTGATTCCCTGACGGTCGAGGTCCATCTTGAAGAAGATCCACCGCTGCCCCTGCCGGTGACACTGCTTCTGGCATTGCCGCGGCCGAAAATGTTGCGCCGTCTATTGCGCGGGATCAGCAGCATGGGGGTCAAGTCCCTTTATCTGATTAATAGCTACCGGGTTGATAAAAATTACTGGAGAAGCCCTTTGCTGCATCCTGAAAAGATCAGGGAACAGCTTTGTCTCGGCCTCGAGCAGGGGCGCGACACAGTGCTACCACAAGTGGTTTTGTGCCCGCGCTTTCGCCCCTTTGTTGAGGACGACCTGCCTGCTATCAGTGCCGTCACCACTAACCTGGTGGCCCATCCGGGCGATGGTTGCATCTTTCCCCACCAACCGCAGCTTCCTGCCTGCCTGGCGGTTGGCCCGGAGGGAGGGTTTATCCCCTATGAGATCGATAAGTTGAGGGAAGCCAATTTTATCGCGGCGCATCTTGGAAAACGGATTTTAACTGTGGAGACAGCGGTGCCGGCGCTGTTGTCGCGTTTTATCAACTGAATTTGATATGTTTTTGTATCTGTTCAGCACCGGATCGGGGGTCCTATGTCAAGGGACGCGATTGTTTCCCGTTGGGTCATCCATGACCGCTTGTTGTCGCCATCCATGGCGACAAACACCCTTGTCACAGGCCCCTCGACCCTGCGCAAGGGCATAGCTGAATAGCTACATATTTTTTTCGATCAATGGGGCTGGTAGCATGATCAGCAGCCCATCAACCAATGGAATGTGATGATGATATTAGAAGAATGGGGCTGGTCGACAGATTTTGCAGAAGCCTTTGCCTTTTGGAATGATGGTCATCATGTGCCGGCACGGGTGATCCGTGGGGAGAAAAATTACTTCCGGGTGCTTTCCTCGGTTGGCGAATTGACTGTCCGTTTTACCGGAAAAATCCGCCATCATGCCGGTGGTCGCCCGGATCTGCCGGTGGTCGGTGACTGGGTAGTAATTGCCCCACAAGGGCAGCAGCGTGGCACCATTGTTGCCCTGCTTCCGCGCCGCAATTCATTTTCGCGCAACATCTCCGGCCGGCGCAAAGGCAAGGAGCAGCGCGCCGAGGAACAGGTCATCGCTGCCAATATCGATCTGGTCATCATCGTCAGTGGTCTCGATCAGGATTATAACCTGCGCCGTATCGAACGTTACCTGACCCTGGTCAGCAGCAGTGGCGCCGCTGCGGTGTTGATTCTCAATAAAGCGGACCTGCACCCTGACCCCGAAGCTTGTGTGAAAGAGGTCACACGTATTGCCGGCACGACTCCAGTGTTTGTCTGCTCGGCGCTGGAGCCGCTCCAGTTGCTGCCGCTGCAGCACTATCTGAAACCGGGTCAAACTGTGGCGCTGCTCGGTTCCTCCGGAGTTGGGAAGTCAACGATCGTCAATGGTTTGCTCGGAGAGGATCGTCAGAAAATCGCCGCGGTCAGTAGTTCCGACGGCAAAGGGCGTCACACCACCACCCATCGTGAACTGTTTCTGCTGCCACAAGGGGGGATTTTGATGGACAATCCCGGCATGCGTGAATTGCACCTGTGGGGGGAGAGTAACGACCTCGAGGAGTCTTTTGCCGATATTCTCACCCTGGCACAGGGGTGCCGCTTTCGCAATTGCAGCCATGACCATGAGCCGGGTTGCGCCGTTCAACAGGCGACCGCTGCCGGAGCTCTTGACCGTGACCGTCTGGCCAACTATCTCAAATTAAAGCATGAGTTGCAGGCACTGCAGAAGTCGAGGGCCTCATAATTACCAGACAGGAGCTTCTCCCTGCCGTTTTTTATCCTCAACACTGCGGATTTTATCGGCCATGGTCTGTTCCCGATCGATGCGTGATCCAAGCTTGATGGTGGTACTGATGCGCGGGGCGCCGGCGGCGTGAATTTCCTCATGGCAACGCTTGATTGCTGCAAATACCTGATCGTAGTCGCCTTCAATATTGGTGCCATAAGCGTGCAGATTGATGTTTAATCCCGCTTCTTCGAGGATTTTCTGACAGCGTGCGATATAGCTGGAAACAGAGACCCCCACCCCCAGGGGGACAACACAGAGATCGACAATCACCTTCATGATATGGGGCTCCTTTTCTTGGTCGGGTTTGTGCTTTGATACTGACAGTATAGCTATCCCCTGAAGCGCTGACCAGCACCTGAAGTGGCAAAAAGCACACGTAAGGTACCGAAAATCCCCCACCAGAAACAAAAATCTGTTATATTGGCCTGTTCTTGGCAGACTTAAATCACAGAAAAGTCATCGTTCATCAACCCTGACACAGATAAAAAGAGGTAGCAATGCAGAATTGGGGACAAGGTCCTTCCGGGGAAGACCTGGAAAAAAAGGTTATCGAAATAACCAATCGTTTCAAAGAGAAAATGCAACTGGATCCGAAAAAGAGCGCT
The DNA here is from genome assembly GCF_059864205.1 of Pelovirga sp. Classification (NCBI taxonomy): domain Bacteria; kingdom Pseudomonadati; phylum Thermodesulfobacteriota; class Desulfuromonadia; order Geobacterales; family Geobacteraceae; genus Pelovirga; species Pelovirga sp. The sequence continues at coordinate 42,697 of NZ_JCBCBS010000194.1, read as the reverse complement.
CGACCCATTATCCTGATTGTGGCTGTGCTGGCGATCATTGTCGGTGCTTACAGTAGCATGTACGAGGTCAACACCGAAGAAACCGGTGTGGTGCTGCGATTTGGCAAGTTTGCAAGCTTCTCCGAGCCGGGGCTGCATTTCAAGGTACCTTTCGGCATCGATCAGGTTTATCTGGTGCCAACCGGCCGGGTACTCAGGGAAGAATTCGGCTTCCGCTCGATCGAACCGGGAGCGCGTCCTGCCCTGTCCAGCCGCGGCCTGGAAGAGGAATCCCTGACCTTGACCGGTGATCTTAACGTGACCGACATCAAATGGATTGTCCAGTATCAGATTCGCGATCCCTATAAATATGTGTTCACGATTCAGGACCCCATCGGCACGATACGGGATCTCTCCGAAGCCATGGTACGTAGAGCGGTAGGTAACGCCAACGTTACACAAGTCCTGACTACGGAAAGGGTCTCTCTGGCGGCAATCATTGAAAAAACCTTGCAGGAGACCCTTGATCTTTACGATGTTGGTATCCGTATTGTCACCGTTCGTTTCCAGGACGTTACTCCGCCGGATCCGGTCAAAGGGGCCTTTAACGAAGTCAATGAAGCTGAGCAGCAAAAGGAAAGTATGATTTTCCAGGCCCGCGCCCAGTATAACCAGGAAGTCCCCCGGGCTCGCGGTGAAGCACAACGGGCCCTTCAGGAGGCTCAGGGTTACGCCGTTGAACGGATTAACCGCGCCAGTGGTGAAACCAATCGCTTTCTGGCCCTGCTGGCCCAATATCAGCAGGCACCGGAAGTTACCCGCCAGCGCATCTTCATCGAAACCATGGAAGCCGTCCTACCCCAACTCGATGAAACTTACATCATGGACGATATCAACGGTGGCGCCCTCCCTTTGCTGCCACTGCGTAAAAATATGGAAGGAGCCCCTCGATGAAAAACGGATTGCTCATAGTCATCGTTCTGGCCGTCATTCTCATCGGTCAGGACGCTTTTTATACAGTGAATGAAGCCGAACAGGTGGTTGTAACCCAGTTCGGCGCCCCGGTAAGCACCATTACCAACGCAGGTCTGCACTTCAAACTTCCGTTTGTACAGAATGTCAATCGCTTTGAGAGCCGGATCCTGAACTGGGACGGAACGCCTAACCAGATACCAACCAAGGATATGCGCTTTATCTGGGTCGATACGACCGCGCGCTGGCGCATCTCCGATCCCCTCGAATTTTACCGGACAGTAGCCAATATCCGCGGTGGCCTGAGCCGGTTGGACAATATCATCGACTCGGTTGTCCGCGATGCGGTCTCCAGTCATTTGCTCGCTGAACTGGTACGCGGCAGTGACTACAAGGCGGAGGCAGATGAGGCTTTTGAGGTTGATGGGCGGGAAATCACTGTGGAAGAAATGACCGGCCGCGAGACCATTATTAGAGGCGTTCTTGAGCGCGCCAGCGCCAGCACCCCAGCCTACGGTATCGAATTGATCGATGTGCAGATCAAGCGCATCAACTACGTTGAGCAGGTCCGCCAGCGGGTTTATGAGCGGATGATCAACGAAAGGAATCAGGTCGCTTCCCGCTATCGTTCCGAAGGTGAAGGGGAAAAAGCCAATATTCTCGGTGAAATGGATCTTGAACTTCAGCGGATTCGCTCCGAGGCTCATCGTAAGGTGCTGGAAATGCGCGGTAATGCCGACGCCGAAGCAGCCGCTATTTACGCTCAGGCCTACTCCAAAGACGCCGAGCTGTACGCGTTTTTACGGACCATGGAGTCCTACCAGAAAACCCTGACCAAAAATGGTAAACTGGTGATCTCCGCTGATTCCGATTACTATAAATACCTGCGTACGCGCGATGCCGGTTTTTAGCCTGTATCCTCATTAACACCACCCTAAAGCGCCGCCGTATCAGCCTTTGCTGGTCGGCGGCGTTTTTTTAGAGATCGCCCCCCTGTTGTTGCACAAAGTCACAAATAATCTTCTGTTTATTGAAATAGTCAGGAAAATTCCATGCCTGAAATGATTGTCACCGCCACCGAGTCCGGATTGCCGCTGGAGGTTTTTCTCCAGCAGCGGATTGCTGCCGCTCCGGTGGCCTATCTGCGCAAATTGCTCAACGACGGTAAATTCCGCAGGCCTGACAATGTTGTAACGGGAAATGAGTCCCTGGTTGCAGGTGAACGCATTCTGCTGCCTGACAGCCGGCGTCTGATGGATCTGCTCGTGCAGAGTGAAAAAATGTCGGTATCGGTTCTCTACGAAAGCGAGCAGCTGCTGATTCTTGACAAGCCGTCCGGCTTGGCGACCCATGCCGGACAGGGACACGAGGAGGATAACCTCACCGCCCGGGTGGCCGATTTGCTCAAACGCCGCGGGGAACATTTCATCGCGGCCCCGATTCAACGCCTTGATCGTGAAACCTCCGGGGTCGTGCTGTTCGGCAAGGGAAAAAAGAGCTGTTCGATCCTGGGCAAAATGATGATGAGCGCACCGGTTGGAAAAATCTACCTGGCGTTGGTGAAAGGGAAAATAACCACTGCCGGCACCTTGATCGATGATATCCCGGCCAAGGGGAAGAGTAAAACAGCGGTCACCAGTTATCAGCTAGTGGCCGCAAATGACAGCGCATCCTTGCTGCAGATCGAACTCGGCACCGGACGCCAGCATCAGATTCGCCGTCAGTTTCAACAGATCGGTCATCCCCTCTATGGCGATAGCCGTTACCGTGGTCCCTGTCCCGATAATCTGTCCCGGCTGTTCCTGCATTGCCGGCAGCTGGCATTTGTCGATCCCTTCACCGACACCCCTGTGAAAATCACATCACCCTTGCCGCAAAACCTCAGAGCTTTTCTTGAAGATCTGGGCGTTGAATTTTAGAAAGGCGGGACGCTCCTAAGGAGTTCAATAAAAAAGGGGTACCTGTTCGCACGTGATCTTGCCGAGCGACACATCTTTTCCGTTTGTTTAGACTGGTCAGCAAGAAACGTAGGGGTTGCAGGAAACTAGCACCCTCTGCCCGTCCTCGGCAGGTTGAGCCCCTGCAGCCATTCGTTGATCATGCCGAGGGCGCAACCGACGCCGGCAGCGACGGTAATGGCAGCAACGGCGCAGTTTTTCGAGCAGGCGCCGCACTCCATACAGGCGTCAAGGTCGGTAATCCGCGCTTTTCGATTCTCTATGGTAAAGACGCCGTGGGGGCAGACCTCCATGCAGCGGCCGCAGCCGATGCAGATCTTGCCGTCCAGGCGGAGTGTCACTACATTTTTCAGATACCGGAAATCTTTCATCACATTTTCTTTTCACCTATCGTAACTGTTCAGCACCGGATCTTCGGATTCTATGTCAAGGGACGCGATTGTTTCCCGTTGGGTCATCCATGACCGCTTGTTGTCGCCGTCCATGGCGACAAACACCCTTGCCACAGGATCCAAAGACCCTGCGCAAAGATAGCGCTGAATAGTTACCACCCATCAACAGCACACCATCACCTAAAGGAACGCCGCCCATAGCCAAAGAAGCGTCGCTCCGACAAGAGTTGCAATCATCGCCGGCAGGGCGATACGCATTTCCTTCTTGACCCCCGAGCGGGAGGTGAAGGGGGTGCTGCCGGTGAAATTGAGGGCGTAGAAGGAGCTGACGGCGGTGAGGGCGAGGAGTGTTCCGGCGCCGGCCGGGACCCCGATGTCCCCGCCGGCGAGAGCGAGCCAGACAAGCCCCCACCCCATCCCGCAGGTCGCCCCCTTGACGGCGAAGCTTGAGCCGGGAAGCCACGGCAGGAGAAGGGGTGTCGCGATCGTTCCCGCGGCTACTGCCCCGAGGAAGGCTGCTGCTGCTGTGAATCCGGCCGCCGCTTCGTTAAAGGCCGTTCCGACAAGGAAAAGAAGGGCGGTAATGAAGATGGTCGGTTTCAGGGCCAGGACGATCTCCACCGGGACGAGGACGAGGCGCTCGCGAAAGGTAAAGGTCAGCTCCCGCATGGCCGCAGTCGTCACCATGCCTTTGTCGAGGAATTCCGGCAGGTCTGTCGCCTGGATCGTTGCGAAGTGGACACGAAACCCGGTCCGGCGGGTCACCTCGTGGGCGGCGATGCCAGGGGCGGCGAGGATCGGCAACAGGAGCGTGCGGTGGTTGACCGCCTGCGTCAGATGTGCCGCGTCTATCCTGTGGATCAGTTCGTCAGTCCCGAACGTCCCTTTTCCGGCGGCGCACCAGACATTGATGCCGAAGGTCTCCAGGACCAGAATCCACACGTTGCGGCCGTGGAGAGCGCTGCGGACGATGTCGTAGCTCATCTTGTAGTTGGCCGTGACAATCACTGGATCGTCACTACCCGGAGAGCCGATGGCATAGAGGCCGGGTGGGGTCAGGTATGACATCCTTCCGATCCCCCAGCGGGCTTTCCAGGCGCCGAGGCGGTCACGGCAGCCAAGCTGGGTCGAAAGCAGTGGCACCTTTCCCGCTCCGGTTTGCAGCCAGCCAACAAAACCGGGTACCTTTTCACTGATTTCTCCGCCTCCGGCAGAGACCTGTGGGCCTCAGCAGGGAGGCCTGTCGGCAGAGACGGAGATCGGTTGGCAGGGAGAATCTGTTCCGGTTTCAGGATGCTGCATTTTTCAACTCCACCAAGGTTAATCGATAGTGTGAGCCGCGCCAAGGTTGCAGCAGCGACTGTACCTGAATTTATCGTTCCGATAGTCATTCTGGCGGCGAGAGCGACTAAGCCTGCGCCAGTTTAAACTCAATCAAGGACGTTATCCAGTAAATCACGTTTATCCCTGGAGTACAGGGGACAAAGAGTCAAATCTGAGCTGTTTATCCGCTGCGTTATCCTGCCATGCGTTCCGGTTCCTCGATCCAGGCCTGCTGCAGCGACAGGTGCCGCAGGAACTCGGCGGCAAACAGGAACTGCTCAGACTGAACCGGCACGTTAATCTGCTCGTCGCCACGCTGCACCGAAAGCGCATAGCCGCTCTTTTCGTTGCGCACCCAGCGCTCGACCGTCAAGCGCGTCTGGATTTCGCCATCGGGACCGGTAAAAGAGTGATTGAGGCTCTCCTGACCACCATCACCGACAATCCTGTGCATCTTGCTGAACAGGGCGAAGGCCTCAAAGGGTTCGACGATAAAGCGGACCGCGTTGCTGCCGCTCTCGAGGCGGAAGAAACGCAGCACGATCCGCCCTTCGGTCGGTCGACCTTCGCTGCGACGTTCATAGGGAGAGATGGAAACTCCGGCTTGCCTGGCATAAATGGTGATCTGTGGCATCTTGTACATAGAAACCCCTTCTGTTGTCGTTCGTTACAATAAGCTGAGTTGGACCTTTCACCCTGTTTTTCGGTCCAACCCCCGATACTGAATCGCTTCACTTAAGTGTATACGGTCGATCTGGTCGCTACCGGCCAGGTCGGCGATGGTGCGCGCGAGTTTGAGGATGCGCGTGTAGCTGCGCGCTGACAGACCGAGTTTGTCGGTAACCTGTTCCAGCAGGGCGTCGCCATGCGCGTCGAGTTTACAGAAGCGGCGGATATGGCGGGCCTGCATTTGGCTGTTAGCGTGGAGGCCAAAGGGGGCAAGGCGCTGGCGCTGGCGCCCGCGGGCCTGGTTGACGCGCTCACGGATGGCGCCACTTGTTTCGCCGGCGGCGACATCGGTGAGGTCTTTGTGGGTAACGCGGGGCACCTCGACATGGAGGTCAATGCGATCGAGCAGGGGACCGGAGAGTTTGCTGCGGTAGCGCTGCAGGAGCGGCGGGGTGCAGGTGCAGTCATGCACCGTGTCTCCCAAAAAGCCGCAGGGGCAGGGATTCATGGCGGCGACCAGCATAAAGTCCGCCGGATAGGTCAGGCTCAAGGCGGCGCGGCTGATGCTGACCTGCCCATCTTCCAACGGTTGGCGCAACATCTCCAGCACGTTCTTTTTGAACTCCGGGAATTCATCGAGGAACAAAATCCCCCGATGAGCCAGGGAAACCTCGCCGGGGCGCGGGTAAGCGCCACCGCCGATCAGTCCGGCATCGGAAATGGTATGATGAGGGGAACGGAACGGCCGTTGGCGCACCAGGGCATTGTTACGCGACAGTAGACCAGCAACGGAATGAATCTTGGTGGTTTCCAGGGCCTCCTCGAAAGAGAAATCGGGGAGGATGGTCGGCAAGCGCCGTGCCAGCATGGTCTTGCCGGATCCCGGTGGCCCACTCATCAGGATGTTGTGGGAGCCGGCCGCAGCAACTTCGAGGGCGCGTTTGACGTGCTCCTGGCCACGCACTTCGGCAAAATCTTCACAGTCGGTAGTCTGGGGAACGGTATCGGTGGCCGGGGACATGGCAAAGGGGGCGAACTCTTTTTCACCGTTGATCAGGCCGACAGCCTCGGCCAGATCGCGCACCGGATAGATAGCAGGCCCAGCGACGATGGCTCCTTCTTCGGCATTCTCCAGTGCCAGAATCAGCGCCTGATCGCCCCAGTCGCGGGCGACGACGGCAATCGGCAGAACGCCGCGCACCGGCTTGACCTGACCATCGAGGGACAGTTCGCCCAGAAGGATGAATTTTTTCAGACGTTCGGCATCGACAATGCCGGTGGCGGCCAGCAGACCGATGGCAATGGGGAGATCAAAAGCAGCACCGTCCTTGCGGATATCGGCGGGAGCAAGATTGATGGTGATGCGCCGCGCGGGAAACTCGTAACCGGAATTCTTGATGGCTGACTTAACCCGGTCCTTGCTCTCTTTGACGGCACCCTCAGGCAGGCCGACCGTGGCAAATTGCGGCAACCCCTGGGCAATATCGACTTCCACGGTAACCGGATAGGCATTAATGCCGATCAGGGCACCGGATGTGACTTTAGCGAGCATGTTCCCCCTCCTGCTCTTATGTCAGATTGCAAAAAAAACGCTCAGCGTATTGATAATCAGGACGCGTGATTGAGTTCGTAGATCAGTTTTTCCGCCATGATAGCAGCGACAGCACCATCGCCGACGGCAGTGGAAACCTGCTTGAGGACCGAGGTGCGGCAATCGCCGGCGGCATAGATTCCCGGAACATTGGTGATGGTATCTTCGCCGCAGCGGATGTAGCCATCTTCATCCAGGTGAAGCAGCCCTTTGACAAAATGGGTTGTAGGGGTAATCCCGATGGCAACGAACATGCCGTTTAACTCAACCTGACGGCAGGAACCGGTTTTCATATCGCACAAAACGGCTCCGGTAAGACCGCTGTTGTCGGATGTAAATTTTTCGACTACGGAGTTCCAGACCATTTCGATTTTGTCGTTGGCAAAAATGCGCTCCTGCAGAATTTTGGTGGCACGCAACTGGTCGCGGCGATGTACCATGTAGACCTTGCTGGCAAAACGGGTCAGGAATAAAGCTTCTTCTGCGGCGGTGTCGCCACCGCCGATCACGGCGATGGGTTGATTGCGGAAAAAAGCGCCGTCGCAGGTGGCACAATAGGAGACCCCTTTGCCGACCAGGGCTGCTTCGCCGTCGATTCCGAGTTTGCGCGGAATCACCCCGGTGGCGACGATCACTGCTTTGCAGGTTATTTCCTTGCCGTCAACCAGCAGGGTTTTGCTGGCGCCATTGTCAATGATCTTTTCGACGGTGCCATAAGCGGTTTCCAGGCCGAATTCAACGCAGTGCTCCTGAAAGCGCATCATCAGTTCCGGTCCTTCGATGCCGCCTGGGTAGCCGGGCCAGTTTTCCACCAGAGTGGTGGTCATCATCTGGCCACCAAGGATCATTTTTTCGATCATCAGGGATTTTAAACAAGCGCGCGATGCGTAGAGTCCGGCGGTCATTCCCGCCGGCCCGCCGCCGATAATAATGACATCGTAATCGGTGGTACTCATAATAATCTTTGACTCCTTGTCGGCGATTCCTTCATGCGCTACAGATTCGAATACTTGCATATCTGTGGTGAAAATGGAATACCTTGCAGCCGGACAAATCAGTTGAGTATGATGGGTTCTGCTCTTTAGTCGTTGAGATGACAAACGGTGGGAGGCAACAATTGAAGTTTATCCGGTTTATCCTGTGGGTGGTTGTGACCCTGATGCTGATTGTTGTTACCGATCAGTTGATGATAAGGCGCCAATTCTCCACCCCCGTGCTGACTGAAACCCAGGTGTTTTACTGTGATTTTCGTGCACGGTTACTGACCCTGGGACGCACTGATGGCCTTGATGACCGCATCGGCCGGACCATTGAAGCTGAAATGAAAACTTCCGCTGATGCATCGCGCTATCTTTACGTTGACGCTGCCGGTGTGCTGCATTTTGCCGATAGTTTCGATGAGATACCCCCAGCCTATCGCCAGGGTGCTCAGCGACTGGCTCAGTAGCCAGTGCTCATACCTGCTCTTCAGGGTGTGCCGTAAATATCGGCGCGTCGGTCATGCAAAATTTTGATTTGTTCACGGTAGGTGACCATCTCGTTGAAATCGCAATCGGCGATCAGTTCGGTATCCTCTTCTGCGGCTTCCGCGAGGATCGTTCCCAGTGGCGAGATGATGCGACTGAGGCCACAGAAATCCAGTTTTCCCTGGATCCGACAGCAGTTGGCTGCCGCCACAAAAAGTTGGTTTTCAATTGCCCTGGCACGTAACAGGATCTGCCAGTGTTCCCCCCGTGGTTTTGGCCATTCCGCCGGGACACAGATGATTTCGGCCCCTGTCAGGGCAAGCTTGCGGAAGAGCTCGGGAAAACGCAGATCGTAGCAGATGGCGACGCCGATTCTGCCCACAGAGGTGTCGACTGCCAGACTCTGGTTGCCGGCGCTTAAGTGTCTGTCCTCACCCATGGCGGAAAAAAGATGGAGCTTGCGATAGCTACCGACGACTTTTCCCTGATCAATGACATAGGCGGTATTATAGATTTTGCCGGCGCTCAATTCCGGCAGGCTGCCGACGCTGACCAGGCCCAATTCCGCGCACAGTTGTTGCATTTCCTTGACAATCTCGGGGGTGCGTTGGGCCAGGGTGGGAAGGTGGCGATAATCATAACCGGTGCTCCACATCTCAGGCAGCACGGCTAGTTGAACGCCGGCGGCAGCGACCCGACGCAGGGCGGAAGCGGCCTGTTTGCGGTTGCTGTCGATATCTCCCAAATCGATGTTGAACTGAATAGCGGCGCAGCGCAGCTGTGTCATGAAGCGGTCTCCCTGGTTCAAGTAAAAAAGCGTTCTATTGTTTGCATTTAAATTGAAAAGAAGTAACGCCCCAATTCCCTGCCACTATTTACTGGAAACAGCTGTTGTAGGCTATTTTTCGCCATATTGGCATCACGATATAGTAGCGTTTTACAAACAGTGGTTTCGATAATTCTTGCTTTTGCGGGCCGAATTGAATACCTTTTTGGACGGTATTTTTTTATACCATTGAATTGCCCTTGGTAACAAATGCAAAACCCGACAGGAAGAACTAATGAATCTTGCATTGATCCCTTTGCTCCCCTTGTTGGGAGCCGTCATTCCCTCCCTGTTTCGCAGCCGCAACCTCAATGCCCTCACTGCTGGAGCGATAGCCGGTGTCTCGATGCTGTTGCTGTTGCTCCAGGCTCCGGCAGTGTTTAACGGCGCGATGCCGCTGGCGAGTTGGAGCTGGATCTCCGCGATCGGCCTGAATTTCGCGTTTCGCGTCAGCGGTTTCGGTTTCATGTTTGCTTTTTTGATTCTCGGCATCGGCTTGCTGATTGTCATCTACGCGCGCTTTTATCTTTCAGCCGACGACCCGATGGGGCGTTTTTATACCTATCTGTTGTTGTTCATGGGGTCGATGCTGGGGATCGTCTTGTCGGAAAACATCATCCTGCTGATGATGTTCTGGGAATTGACCAGTATCAGCTCGTTTCTGCTGATCGGCTTCTGGAGCTACCGTACCGATGCCCGTGAAGGGGCACGTCAGGCTCTGGTGATTACCGGCGGCGGCGGTTTGGCAATGATCGCCGGGTTTCTTCTGCTCGGTCATATCGTCGGTAGTTTTGAGCTGACAACCATTCTGGCTTCGAAAGAGATTATTCATGCCCATCACCTTTATCCAATCACCCTTATTCTGATCCTGCTCGGCGCCTTTACCAAGTCGGCACAGTTTCCCTTCCAGTTCTGGCTGCCTCACGCCATGGCGGCACCGACGCCGGTGAGTGCTTATCTTCATTCAGCAACCATGGTCAAGGCCGGAGTGTTTCTGCTGGCACTACTGTTTCCGGTACTATCAGGCAGTTCCCTGTGGTTTTATATTGTGACGCCCGTTGGTCTGATCACATTTATGTTTGCCGCTTACATGGCCATGTTCAAAGATGATCTTAAGGGACTGCTGGCCTATTCCACCGTCAGTCATCTTGGCCTGATCACCCTGCTGCTCGGACTTGGCAGTCCGCTGGCGGCCTTTACTGCGGTGTTTCATATCCTCAACCACGCCGCCTTTAAGGCTGGCCTGTTCATGCTCGCCGGGATTATTGATCACGAAACCGGCACCCGCGACATGAAGCGCCTGTCGGGACTGTGGAAATACATGCCGATTACCGGCACCCTGACCATGATCGGCAGTGCATCCATGGCTGGAGTTCCTCTGTTTAACGGCTTTTTGAGCAAGGAAATGTTCCTTGCCGAAACCCTGGAGCCCAACCTGTTCGGTGCCTTCAGTTGGATCGTACCGTTGGGTGCTACCCTGGCGGCAATTTTTGCCGTGGCTTACTCGATCCGCATGGTGCATGACGTTTTTTTCAAGGAGCCCTTCACCAATCTGCCGAAAAAGCCCCATGAGCCACCCCACGGCATGCGTCTGCCGGCTGAAATTCTGATGACCATCTGTGTTCTGGTCGGCCTGTTCCCCATGACCCTGGCGGCGCCCATGGTCAATGTGGCCGCCGGCAGCATCCTCGGCGCAGCGACCCCCGACTACCACATTGCCATCTGGCATGGTCTCAACATGGCGCTGGCCTTGAGTGTCATCGCCCTGGTTGGTGGGTCGATTTTCTACCTGCAGCGTTTGCGTCTGTTTGATTCCCATCGCTGGTGCATGCGCTATTGTGACGGCAAGGCTAATTTCGAAGCTTTTATCAGTGGCGTGGTGCAGGGCGGCAGACAGATCACCGCTTATATGGAAAACGGTTCGCTGCAGCGTTACATTGCTTTGCTGGTAGGGGCTGTGATCGTGCTGGGAGCAAGTCCGTTTTTTGGCTCGAGTGCGCCTTTTATTGGCCCCCTGGCCATGGCTTCCGTAGATCCGGTGACTTTGATCATGGGGTTGGCACTGATCTTTTGTAGCGTGGCAACGGTAGTGAATCACCGCAATCGAATCCTGTCGATCATCATGCTTGGTACGGTGGGGCTGATCGTTTCCCTGTCCTTTATCCGCTTTTCAGCGCCGGATCTGGCCCTGACCCAGATTTCCGTCGAGGTGGTCACCATTATTCTGCTGATGATGGCGTTGCATCTGCTGCCACGCACCACCCCGGTAGAATCGACCAGCACCCGGCGCGGCCGCGATATCGTTCTGTCAGTGGCAGCGGGTGGTGGTTGTACCGCACTGATGATGGCCGTGCTGACCCGCCCCTATGATACGATTGCCGGATATTTTCTCGAAAACAGCAAGCCCGGTGGCGGTGGCACCAATGTGGTCAACGTCATTCTCGTTGACTTCCGCGGTTTTGATACCTTGGGTGAGATTACCGTGCTGGTGATTGCCGGACTTGTTATCTACGCCCTGCTGCATGATTTTGATTTGACCGCGCCTAAGACGGACGCGTTGGGACGCCCCTGGGTACAGGATCGTTTCCCGATGATTCTGACGCAGATCACGCGGCCGTTGATGCCGTTGTCGTTGCTGTTTGCCGTCTATATTTTTCTGCGCGGGCACAATGAGCCGGGCGGCGGTTTTATTGCCGGACTGATCGTCGCTTCGGTGTTGATCCTCCAGTACATTTCCAGCGGGATTGTCTGGACGCGCCCGCGCCTGACCGTCGATAACCACATCATCATGGCTTGGGGATTGGTTATTGCCGTCTTGACCGGGGTCGGCAGCTGGGTGGTCGGTTACCCGTTTTTGACCAGCAGCTTCACTTACCTGACCTGGCCACTGGTCGGCAAGTTTGAGATCGCCAGTGCCATCGCCTTTGACCTCGGTGTGTTCCTGGCGGTGGTCGGTTCGGTCATGCTGGTGCTGGTGAAGTTGGGATCGATGAATTCGACCGATGCTGAAATTGTGTCCACCAGCGCGCAAAAAGACCAAGAAGAACAAAAAGGAGAACACTAAATGGAGCTGCTGTTTACATCCTGTATGGGCGTGATGATTGCCTGTGGTGTTTATCTGATGCTTCGCGCACGAACCTTTCCCTTTGTGCTCGGACTGACATTGCTCGGCTATGCCGTTAACATGTTTCTGTTTGTCAGCGGCCGACTCAAAACCAACCTGCCGGCGGTGATTTCCCCTGTGCAGTTGCAATATACCGACCCTTTGCCTCAGGCCCTGGTTCTGACCGCCATAGTTATCGGTTTTGCGATGGTTGCTTTTGTCGTGGTACTGGCACTAAAAGCCAGCGGCGAATTAGGCACCGATCACGTTGACGGCCATAAGGAGAACAACTCATGAATCATCTGATCGTTGCTCCCCTGGTGCTGCCGTTGTTGATGGGAGCAATCATTGTCCTGGCAGTTAACCGCAGTATTTCCTTGCACCGCACCCTGGGGCTGATCAGTTCTGCGCTAGTCACCCTGATTACCGGACTGCTCCTGTATCAGGCCATAAACGGGCCGATCCAGATGTATGTTCTGGGTAACTGGAGTCCACCTTTTGGAATCATCATGGTGCTGGATCGCTTGAGTGCGATGATGATTTTTATTACCTCATTGCTGGCGTTTCTTTGTCTGCTGTATGCGGTGAAAGGCACCGATGAGCAGGGGAAAAACTTTCACGCCCTGTTCCAGTTTCAGCTGCTTGGCATCAACGGTGCCTTTCTGACCGGCGACATCTTCAACCTGTTCGTCTTTTTTGAGGTCATGCTGCTTTCGTCTTATGGTCTGGTGTTGCATGGCGGCGGAGCCCGCCGTACCAAGGCCGGTATGCATTACGTCATGCTCAATCTGGTTGGTTCCAGCGTTTTTCTGATTGGAGTCGGTATTCTTTACGGCTTGATTGGTTCTTTGAATATGGCGGACATGGCGGTGCGACTTGCTCATGCGCCGGCTGACAATGCGGCCTTGCTGCAGGCCGGAGGCTTGATTTTGTTCGGCGTTTTTGCCCTCAAAGCGGCGCTGCTCCCTCTCTATTTCTGGTTGCCCAACGCCTATGGCTTTACCAGCGCGCCGGTTGCCGCCTTGTTTGCGGTGATGACCAAGGTTGGGGTTTACGTTATCCTGCGTGTCTATACGTTGATTTTTGGCGAGCATGGCGGCGTCGCGGCCAATGTTCTTGAACCGTGGCTGATACCTGTCGCGCTGTTGACCCTGATCGCCGGATCCATCGGTGTTGTCGCCAGTCGAGATCTGCGTCAGACAATCGCCTACATGGTCGTGGCTTCGGTCGGCACCCTGCTGGCGGTGATCGGCACCTTCAGTGTCGATGCCGTTGCTGCGGCTATTGTCTATCTGCCACATACCACTTTTATGACCGCCGCCATGTTTCTTGTTGCTGATATGATCCGCCAGCAACGCCTTGGTGTCGGTGCGGCCTTGATCCCGGATCGACCGGTTGGCCAGGAGCGGTTACTGGGGCTGTTGTTTCTCGGTGCCGCAGTGGCTATCGGGGGCTTGCCGCCATTAAGCGGCTTTACCGCCAAGGTGATGATGTTGATGGGGGTACAGTCCCATGCGGCAGCGCCCTGGATCTGGTCACTGGTGCTGATTAGTGGGCTGATGGGCTTGATCGCTCTCGGGCGGGCTGGTAGCCTGATCTTCTGGAAGACGATCCCGCTTGACGATACGGGTGTCGGCGCCTACACCAAGGCACCCCATGCTGATATTCCCCGTTTTGATGCCGGTTATGTGTTCCCGGCCCTGGCGCTACTCGCCATCAGTCCGGTGCTGGTGCTCTTTGGCGGTCCCTTAAGTGATTTTGGTTACGCGGTCGCGGCGCAGATCAGTCAGCCAATACATTATATTGAAGCAGTACTTGGCAGTGATGCCGTTGCTGCACTGCTGTCAGCAGGAGGTCACTAATGCAAGGCAATCGCTGGATTCCCCATCCGTTAATGACCATTGCACTGATTGTTCTGTGGCTGCTGCTCAATAATACTTTCTCCTTTGGTCACATTCTTCTTGGCACCCTGCTCGGGATCATGATCCCCTGGTTTACCAATCGCTTCTGGCCGGAGCGGCCACGGATTTGTAAACGGCGACTGTTTCTGAAGTTTTTCTTCGTCACCTTTCTGTACGATGTGGTTGTCGCCAACCTTAACGTGGTGCGCCTGATTCTGCAGCCCGATATTTCCAAACTGCAGCCAAAATTTATTGAGGTGCCCCTTGATACCGATGATCCGATGGTCATTTCCCTTCTCGCCAACGTTATTTCCATGACCCCGGGAACCGTATCGACGGAGATCAGCGCCGATAAAAAGACCCTGATTGTTCACGGTCTCGATGTGCCTGATGAACAGGCCGCTGTTGCCGAGATCAAGTCGCGTTATGAAGCCACCCTCAAGGAGATCTTCACATGCTGAATATCGCCCTGATTATTGCATTTGTTTTTATAACCCTGGCCCAGTTGCTGAACCTCTATCGGCTGTTCAAGGGGCCGAGCTTGCCGGATCGGATTCTGGCACTGGACACCATGTATATCAACGCGCTGGCGCTGTTTGTGCTGCTGGGGATCTTTTTTGATACCACTACCTATTTTGAGGCAGCGCTGATTATTGCCGTCATGGGCTTTATCAGTACCGTAGCGACCAGCAAGTACCTGATGCGCGGCGATATCGTTGAATAAATCAAGGAGTATGACATGATTGTTGTCGAGATTCTCGTCTCTTTCTTTTTGATTCTCGGAGCCTTTTTCGCCCTTGCCGGCTCCATCGGCCTGTTTCGCCTGCGGGATTTTTTCACCCGTCTGCATGGACCCACCAAGGCAACCACCCTGGGGGTTGGCAGTATCGTCATTGCCTCGGCCATCTACTTCAGCTTCCTAAAAGAGGGTTTAAGTCTGCATGAAGTATTGATCACCCTGTTTCTGTTTATCACTGCGCCGGTCAGTGCGCATTTTCTCGCCAAGGCAGCGCGTCATCAACGCCTGCATCAAGATAAGGATCATGCTGACGGTTGATGATGAAAATTGGCATAAACGTAAAAAGGCTGCATACAGTGATGTGTACAGCCTTTTTACGTTATCGCAGGGCAGGATGATTATTGTTTCGGGCGAGCTGAGTTCTGTTGCCATTGGGCTTTCATTTTGCGGTAGCGTTGATTGAGCCAGAGAATCATCAGAACAATAAAGACGATACCGCCGATGGTCAGCCAGGGGTTGTCGCGATCAAGATAGCGGTTGATCAGGGTGGCTCCGAAATACATCAGGGAGCAGCCGACCGCACTTCCGGTAACGACACCCATTAAGGTGCCGATGCGGGACATTCCCAGCAGCCGGCCAAAAATAGAGCCACCGACACTGCCGGTAGCCGCCAGTGGAAAGACGCAGAAGGCAACAATGCCGGCAAAAGTTGCGCTTTTCATCCACGGATTGCTGGCGAGAATAAATTTGCCGTCTTCCTGCAATTCTTTGAGTTTTTCACCGAGCAGGGGCAAGCGGTACAAGAAGCCGATGTGGAAAGCGAGCAGGCAGGCCACCATCACATCCATATAGAACACCAGAAAGGCGAGTTCTCCGGAAGAGAAAAAGCGTGCAGCTTGTTGTACTGCTTCCTGCATCGCTTCGTCGACAGCGCCGCTAGCCTCGGTACTTGAGCCGGAACTGCCACCTAAGATAACAAAGCGACCAAAAAAGAAAAAAACAGCTGTCGCTGTTAGCAGCAGGGCTTTTACAAAGCTCCAACCGTGTTGTAAATAAAACAGGACCAACAGCGTTAAGGACAGGGCAAAAGGGCCGATCAGGGTAAAAAACCAGACAAAACCCAGTTGGCTGTGGCCCTCAACAAGGTAGTCTGGATTGCCTCCTGGTGCTGACGATTGGTCGTGTTGTTCAGGTTTTTCGTTCAAAACTCTTTTGTCCTGAGTAAAATGGGCGCGGAGCCGATCCCTTTGTGCTATGGATAATATGGAATTTGGTTATTCACTTTGCTCCATTCATAACGGTTCAACAATCTGGACCAATGCGACTTGCTGACAGCCCGGATCCTGCAGCTTCGCGCCGGATGACAAAGACATAAGTCTGGCAGAAAAAATAACCTGCCGTCATTCTGTGTGCAGCGAAGGGATGTCGCAGAATCCATATCCTGTTTTCTGCTTTACTGGAGTCAAATAGATAGCCAGACGATGAAATCTAACTTATCCGTGCAGGGCTGTTCAAGTATGATCGGTAGTAGGGATGACGATTTTTTATGGCGTGGTTTGATATAACATATCTGGTGCATTTTTAATCTGTCAGCGAGGTGCTAGTGAGCCGTGAGTTCTCTCTATTTCCACATTCCTTTCTGCCGCCGGCGCTGTCGCTATTGCGATTTTTTTTCGACAACGACCAGTGATGTGGAGCGTGACAACTATGTCGACCTGCTGTGTCGACATCTTGAACTGATCCATTGTGACGAGTTGGCCGATAGTGAATTGCAGACCATCTACTTTGGCGGTGGCACGCCGTCGTTATTGACAGCGGAGCAGTTGCATCTGCTGCTGACAGCCAGTCGCGCCCGCTTTGGTTTGAGCGCCGAAGCGGAAATCACCCTCGAGGTTAATCCCGGAACCTTTGGCGGGAAGTACCTTCAGCAGGTCCGTCAAACCGGGATAAATCGTTTATCTATCGGTATTCAATCTTTTAACGACCAGCAACTACGGCAGCTGGGGCGCTGTCATAATGCTGATCAGGCCCGCGCTGCCGTAACTGGCGCCCGCGCTGCCGGGTTTGACAACATCAGCCTCGATCTGATGTTCGCCCTGCCGGGGCAGGATACTGACGATCTGGATCGGGAAATAGACCAGTTGTTGCAGCAGGAACCTGAACATATATCGGTTTATGGGTTGACCGTTGAAGCGGGAACCGAGTTTGAACGTTGGCAGCAGCAGGGCCTGATCACTGCGGTTGACGAGGATGAATATGCCAGACAGTACGAATTGCTGCGCGCACGCTTTAGCGCAGCAGGATACGAACACTACGAGGTGTCCAACTTTGCTCGTCCCGGTTGGCATTGCCAGCATAATCAGCGCTATTGGCAGCGCCGCAGCTGTCTGGCCATTGGTGCCGGGGCTCACAGCTTTGTCGAGTCCGGTTACGGTGAGCGCCGGCATGTTCCAGCCGATCTGGCGCGCTATCGTCAGTTGCTGACAGCAGGGGTCGACCCGGCTGAACGGCTTGAGAGTTTCAACCGCCGGGGAGCAATGATCGAGACGCTTTATCTCGCCCTGCGCACCAGCGCCGGTGTTGATCCGGTTGCCTTTGAGGAGCGTTTTGGTGAATCCTTGCAGCGTGCTTTTCCCACCGCCATGGCCCGGTTGCAGGCGTCATTGGTGTGCTCTGGTGAGCGGATTATGCTGCCACCACAGCACTGGCTGATTTATGATCATCTGATCAAGGCCTTTTTTTAAAGAACGCCCTGGCTGCTACTGAATGGTCGTCACCCCGTTGCCCGGTTAGATCTTGACAAAGGGTATAAGCGTTGCTAGTCTGCGTTATTAGCACTCGAGCTGGTTGAGTGCTAACGTGATTGAGTCAGCAGGATCATGGAGTCGTGTCGATGGCTGAATTGAATGAGCGCAGCCAGAATATCCTGGAAGCGATCGTCAAGGATTATATTGCTTCAGCGGAACCGGTAGGCAGTCGTGCCATTACCCGCCGGCATGATTTTAATCTGTCGCCGGCATCGGTGCGCAATGTCATGGCCGATCTCGAAGAGATGGGTCTGCTCTGTTCACCCCACACTTCGGCCGGACGGATTCCGACGGAAAAGGGATTTCAGTACTACATTGATACCCTGTTACAGGTACGTGACTTAAGCGATAAGGAAAAGAAGCAGCTGCGCAACAGCTATCGTTTTTCCGGCATGAAAATGGAAGACATCATGCAGGAGGTCGGGCGGATTCTGTCCGGCCTGTCCAAATATGCGGGGCTGGTGATGGTGCCGAAATTTGCCTCGACGGTCTTTCGCCAGATTGAATTTGTGCGTCTGTCCCACGGACGCCTGCTGGTAATCTATGTCTCTGAAACCGGATTGGTGCAGAACAAGGTGATTTCCGCTGATGTGGACATCGATCAGCGTCAGCTGGAAAAGATCAGTAACTATCTCAATCGCGAGCTGGGCGGTCTGACCATTCATCAGGTGCGCGAAAAGCTGAAAAAAGAGATGCAGGAAGAAATGAGTCTCTACGATCAGCTGCGCAAAAAAGCCTTGAGTTTGTCTTTTGCTGCGCTGCAGGACGAGGTTGAGGATCAGCTTTTTGTTGCCGGCACATCACTGATGCTTGAGCAACCGGAGTTTTCATCGCCGGAACAGATGCGCCGCCTGATTCAGACCTTTGAAAGTAAAAAAATTCTGATAGACTTGCTCGATCGTAGTCAGTCGGCCCAGGGGGTGCAGATCTTTATCGGCAGTGACGTCGATTTGAAGGGCTGCAGTCTGATTTCTGCGAACTTTTCCAATCGTAAGGGGGCGATAGGAGCCTTGGGAGTTGTCGGACCGATGCGTATGGACTATTCCCAGGTTGTGCCGATCGTTGATTTTACCGCCCAGCTGGTCAGTCGCGTACTTGATCGGGAAGCTGAGTAAGAAGAATATATGCAACTATTCAGTTGCTATCCTTCGCGCAGGGCCGGGGATCCTATGGCAAGGGTGTTTGTCGCCATGGACGGCGACAACAAGCGGTCATGGATGACCCAACGGGAAACAATCGCGTCCCTTGACATAGGATTCCCGACCCGGTGCTGAATAGATACGAATATATATCAAAAGGAGATGAGGTACTGTGGGCAAGAAGACCGACCAAAGTGCAACAGATCAGGTTGCAGACAATCCTGTCGAGGTTGTTCATCCGGATGCTGAACCCCTCGCGGAAAATGCGGATTTAGAGCAGCAGTTGGCGCAAGCTCTCGAAGAGAAACAGCGGCTGCATGAACAGTATGTAAGAACCCTGGCCGACATGGACAATCTTCGTAAAAGAACAACCCGCGAAAAAGAAGAGATCGCCAAGTTTGCTAACGAGGGGCTTCTGCGCGATATTCTGCCGGTTATCGATAACCTCGAACGGGCCTTGGAACATTCCGACAAGGCGGCTGAAAGCGGCGGATTGCTTGAAGGAGTGCGCATGACCCTGACCCAGTTCACTCAGGTGCTCAGTCGTTTCGGCGTGGCACCGATTGATGCTGCCGGCAAGCCTTTTGATCCCGCTTTTCATCAGGCCATGGGGCAGCTCGAATCTGCTGACCATCCGGTTAACACGGTCATGGTTGAAATGCAGAAGGGTTATCAACTTAATGAACGTTTGCTGCGGCCAGCTTTTGTGCTGGTGGCCAAGTCGCTGACAGAAAAGCCTTCAGCAGCCGACGATGACAACAAAACTACCTGATATCAGGACAAAAAGCTCTAGGGAGGAAACAACATCATGGGTAAAGTTATTGGTATTGATTTAGGAACCACCAACTCCTGCGTTGCCATTATGGAAGGTGGCGAGCCGGTTGTTATTGCCAACTCGGAAGGATCACGCACCACTCCGTCCATGGTCGCATTCACCGAGTCGGGTGAGCGTCTGGTCGGCCAGCAGGCCAAGCGTCAGGCGGTCACCAATCCGGAGAATACGCTGTTTGCCATCAAGCGTCTGATCGGCCGCAAGTTCAGTTCAGAGGCCGTGCAAAAAGACATGAAAATCAGCCCCTTCGAAATTATTGAGGCGGACAATGGTGATGCCTGGGTGCAGGTGCGCGACAAAAAATACAGTGCCCAGGAAGTTTCTGCCATGGTGCTGCAGAAAATGAAGCAGACCGCTGAGGACTACCTCGGGGAAAAGGTCACCGATGCGGTCATTACTGTGCCGGCGTACTTTAACGATTCCCAGCGTCAGGCTACCAAGGATGCCGGTAAGATTGCCGGACTCAATGTGTTGCGCATCATCAACGAGCCAACCGCGGCGTCCCTGGCCTATGGCCTCGACAAAAAGCAAGAAATGACCATCGCCGTCTTTGACCTCGGCGGTGGTACCTTTGATGTGTCAATTCTCGATCTGGGCGATGGGGTCTTCGAGGTCAAGTCGACCAACGGCGATACCTTCCTGGGTGGTGAGGATTTTGACCAGTTGATCATCGACTATGTCGCCAATGAGTTCAAGAAAGATCAGGGCATCGATCTACGGAACGACAAGATGGCCCTGCAGCGCTTGAAGGAAGGCGCTGAAAAGGCCAAAATCGAGTTGTCTTCATCGATGGAGACCGACATTAACCTCCCCTTTATTACTGCCGATCAGTCGGGACCCAAACATCTGAACATTAAACTGTCGCGCTCCAAGCTCGAAAGTATCTGCAGCGGGCTGCTCGACAAGCTGGTTGGCCCCTGTAAAACGGCTCTGAAGGATGCCGGTCTGTCGGCCAGCGATATTCAGGAAGTTGTCCTGGTCGGTGGCATGACGCGCATGCCTGCGGTTCAGGAACGGGTCAAGGAAATATTTGGCAGAACGCCGAGCAAAGGGGTCAACCCGGATGAAGTGGTCGCCATTGGCGCGGCCATTCAGGGTGGGGTTCTGACCGGCGATGTCAAAGACGTCCTGCTTCTTGACGTGACTCCTTTGTCGCTGGGAATCGAGACCCTGGGTGGCGTTATGACCAAGCTGATCGAGAAAAATACGACGGTTCCATGCAAGAAGAGCCAGGTGTTTTCCACCGCTGCCGACAACCAGCCGGCGGTTTCGGTTCATGTCCTCCAGGGCGAACGAGAGATGGCCAATGACAACAAGACCATCGGTAACTTTGAACTGGTTGGTCTGCCGCCGGCACCGCGCGGCGTACCGCAGATTGAAGTAACCTTCGATATCGACGCCAACGGCATTCTCCACGTATCGGCCAAGGATCTGGGCACCGGCAAAGAACAGTCGATCCAGATCACCGCATCCAGTGGTTTGTCTGATGATGAAATTCAGCAGATGGTTAAGGATGCCGAGCTCCATGCCGGCGAAGACAAAAAGAAGCGTGAATTGATCGAAGCTCGTAACCAGGCGGATGGTCTTGCTTACACGACGGAAAAATCCCTGGCTGAGCATGGCGAAAAAGTTGACAGTGCCACCAAGGCAAAAATCCAGGAAGCCCTGGACGACCTGAAAAAGGCGATTGAAGGGGACGATGCTGAGCTTATCAAGAGCAAGAGCGAGACCCTCGCCCAGGCTTCTCACAAGCTTGCTGAAGTGATGTATTCCCAAGGTAAGGAAGATGCGGGCGCCGCCGGCAATGAAGGGGCGGCAGCTGAAAGCCCAGCCAAGGATGATGTGGTTGAAGCCGAATTCGAGGACCTTGACGAGAAGAAATAAACTGCTAACCGGGATCGGACGCCGACGTTGAAAACAACCATTCGGCGTCCGCCTTTTTTATGTCTGGATAATTATTTTGGCAAAACGTGATTATTACGAGATCCTTGAAGTCAACCGTAACGCCAGCGAAACGGAAATAAAAAAAGCTTACCGGCGGCTGGCGGTACAATACCACCCGGACAAAAACCCCGGCAATAAGGAAGCGGAAAACAAATTCAAGGAGCTTTCCGAAGCCTACGCGGTTCTGTCTGACCCTCAGAAACGGGCAACCTATGACCAGTTCGGTCACGCCGGCGTCAACGGCGCCGGAGGCTTCTCCGGGGGAGGTTTCGATTTTGGCGGCGCGCCTTTTGAGGACATTTTCGGCGACATTTTCGGCGATATTTTCGGCGGCTCGCGCCGCGGGGGACGGGGGCGGCGCGGCGACGACCTGCGCTACAACCTGACCATCAGCTTCGAAGAAGCGGCATTTGGTGCCGAGAAGAAACTGCAGTTGCCACGCAGTCAGCCATGTGACAGTTGTCAGGGCAGCGGTGCCCGTGCGGGTACCTCACCGCAGACCTGCTCGACCTGTCGCGGTGCCGGTCAGGTGCGCTATCAGCAGGGGTTCTTTACCATGACCCGCCCTTGCCCGGATTGTCATGGTGAGGGCAAAACCATTAAAGATCCGTGCCCCGATTGTAAAGGCAGTGGCCGGGTCAAGCAAAAACGCACCCTGCCCCTCAATGTCCCGGCCGGCGTGGAAAATGGCACCCGCCTCAAGCTTAGCGGCGAAGGAGAAATGGGTAGCCAGGGTGGTTCGCCCGGTGATCTGTACGTAGTGATCAGCGTCAAAAAACATCCGATCTTCGAACGCGATGGCCAGAATGTGATCTGTGAGGTGCCGATTTCTTTTGCCCAGGCCGCCCTTGGTTGCGACCTCGAGGTTCCCACCCTTGAAGGTCGTGTCAATCTCAAGGTTCCGACGGGCACCCAGAGCGGCAAGATTTTCAAGCTGTCGGGCAAAGGGATTGTCGCCCTGCAGGGCTATGGACGTGGCGATCAGCTGGTGGTGCTGCGGGTCGAGGTTCCCACCAGGCTCAACGCCCGCCAGAAGGAATTACTGGAAGAGTTTGCCAAGGCCGGCGGCGAAGAGATCCACCCCCAGGGGAAGGGTTTTTTTGATAAGGTGAAGGAGCTGTTCGACTGACATTTTCTGTTGGCGTGGTGTGATGATCAGGGAGTACCGATGAAGCGCATAGCTTTTGTGATTCTCTTGCTGTTTGGCCTGTGTTTGTCAGGGCTGTCACCGGTGGTCGCCGCTGCCGGTTTTGAGCGCGGGCAGGAGCTCTATCAGTTGGGGCGGCACGATCAGGCCCTGGCGGTACTGCGTGATCACATCCGCAATGCTCCTGAAAACCTTCAGACTGCCCGCGCCTATGCCCTGATCGGCAGAATTCTGACCGAACGGCAACAGTATCCCGATGTCATTCTCTACCTGCAGCGTACCCCTGCCGTATTGCGCAGTCCAGATATCGAGTTGCTCCATGGCAATGCCCTGGTTGCCACAGGCAACGTTGCCGAAGGGCTGCGTATGTTGCAACCCTTGATCGGCGAGACCCTGGCCGCGACAGATCAACAGCGTTTATTCCAGGCCCTCGTCACCGCTGCCCTGGCGCAAAACCAGTCATTGTTTGCCCTGTATTATCTGCAACAGGAGTTGGCTATCGGCGTTGACCCGCAGATGGTTTTTGCGCGCGCGCGGCAGCTGCTGCAGAATCATCTGTCTGATACCGAGTTGAACGAAGCGGTCTTCATGTGGCAGGGCACTGAAATCGGTCAGGATGCGCTGCTGCAACTCGCCCGACGTGCGCTGGCGCGGCAGAATCCGCAAGGGGCCAGAGGGCAGCTGGAAAAGCTGTTTGCGATTGGTGTTCCTTTCCCCTTCTGGCAGGAAGCAGAAGATCTGCTGCAACGCACACGGGAGGATGGTTGGCTCAACCGCAACACTGTTGGCGTGCTGCTCCCCCTGTCCGGGCCCTATGCCTCCTATGGCGAGTTGGTAAAAAATGGCCTTGAGCTGGCGCTTAAAGAACACAACAAGGCGCGTTTCCCCGTGCGTTTTATCTATCGTGATAGCGCTGGTAATGTGCCGGTTAAGCGCTTGGTCAGTGGACTGGCCAACGAAGACCGGGTGATCGGCATCATTGGTCCATTGCTCAGTGCCGATGCTCTGGAAGCGGCGCGCGAAGCACAACGTCAGATGGTGCCACTGCTGGCGCTGGCGCAGACCGAAGGGTTACCCCAGGTTGGCAACTTTATTTTTCGCGATACGGTCACCGCCGAGCAGCAGGTCAAGGCGCTGGTGAGTTATGCCATGGCTGATCAGCGGATCAGTTTTTCGGTATTGCGCCCGCAAAATCGTATCGGTCAACAGATGACGCAACTGTTCGAAACGCTGGTGCGCCGCAGCGGCGGCGAACTGGTTGATGTTGTCAGTTACCCGGAGGGAACCACCGATTTTCGTGACCAGATTGAGAACTTGCTCTGGTCGAATCGCAGTCGTCCTATTGCCGAAGAAAAAAGTGGCGGGATGCAACCTCCCGAATACCCCTTGCCCCCCTTCCATGCCCTGTTTATCCCCGATTTTGCTGAGAATGTCAGCCTGATTGCACCGCAGTTGATGTTTTATGGAATCAAGGATGTGCTGCTGCTCGGTATCAACGGCTGGTATTCACCGGAGTTGATTAACCGTGCCGGGCGTTTTCTTGATAATGCGGTCTTTGTCGAAGCCTTTTATGCCGATAGCCGCAACCCCGAGGTACGGAGTTTTGTCGAGCTGTTTCGCAGCGCCTATCGAGAGGAACCAAGTATTCTCGAGGCTCAGGCCTTTGATGCAGCCAGCCTGCTGCTGGCAACGATTGATCGCCCCGAAGTGGGTAATCGTGACGATCTGCGGATCGCGCTGCTGCATCTGGATAACATCCGTGGGGTGACCGGTACCAGAGGCTTTGATCTGGAAGGGGAGGCGATTAAAGAGCTGAATCTGCTTGGGGTGCAGCGCGGTCGTTTGGTGCAAAGGCTGTAGGGCTTGGCGGTTTATGGGGTTCAGGGTGAATGTTGTAACAATTCAAGGGCGCGTGAGCGCCAGGACAATACGCCGATCTGGGTGTGCATCCTCTTGGCGAGCGGCGGAAAGTCGCTACGGATGACATGTGCAGCAAAATCAGCAAGAAAACGCGATTTCAGTTCAGCGCGGGCGCGATCCATGCCGATTCCCTCGTAAGGAACCGAAGTAAACAGCAAAAAGCCATCGTCGGGTATCCGGCCGGCGCGCATATTTCCCTCGATAATCCCTGCTGCCTTGCGGATCGGGTCGGCCAGATCCGGGCTGTAAGGACCGATAATCAATGCCAGATTCGGCGTATGCAGAAAATCGAAACCGCGCCCCAGACAGATCATCCACTCCCGATGTTCAATATCCAGCAGTCGACAGGTGGTGCGTACCTGGGCAATACGTTTGATGTTCCCCTGCAACAGGGGCAACAGGTCGTGCTGCATCTGTTCTGACATGTCCGGGAACATGGAGCTTAATTTGTGTTCAAGTGATGGGATATCGGCAATCGACAGGGTCGACAGGTCAAGGAGTTCGTCATCCGCGCCGTGCAGGATCAGGGCATCTTCATCCGTCTCATAGCCACACAGCAGCGGGTAGATGGTGCCGTGGCGGGCACCAAAAATATATTCTGTCTGCTGTTTGATCTGCCGGCAATGGGCGAGGGCAGCGGCGGTGTTGCAGTCGAAACCGCCACAGCCACGACTATCATCGCCACGGGAAAAGTGATAGGTGATAAAAATCAGGATCTGACGACCGGCACCCAGCATGCGGTGGACGTCTGCCGCCAGAACTTCCCCCAGGTGCGGCCAGCCGAGGTCAAACATGCCGCCAAGGTTACGAAAGGGCTGGATGATGCCGGGAGGAGTGCCGGTAGCGAATGGTATGTTGATGCGCCCATCCATGCATTTCAGCACCATGATGGCCGTGGGATACTTGGCCACATAGAATTCCCGCGCCAGGCTGGCATCCGGGCTGCGAAACTCAGTGGTATGACGCCGGGCGAGCTCGTCTAACCAGGCGATGCGCTCGACGATCGGTTGTTGATGGATAGACATGTTTATCTCGCATCCGGGGAAACCGGGCTAGCTGGATTTTTTCGTTTCTGCCGGTGGACTGTAGCGTTCAACAAGGATCTCGAATTCGCCCGTCAGTTGATTGTAACAGCGCAACTGGCCGGTGCCGATATTGTAGTACCAGCCGTGCAGGCTCAGTTGGCCACGGTTGACCCGTTCACGGACCCAGGGGAAACTCATCAGGTTTTTCAACGAAACGAGGATCGCTTCCTTTTCGCAGGCCCGCAGTTGCTTTTCTTCCGGGGCATCGGCCAGGTCCTGTAGCACCTTGTCACGGGCAGAGACAGCGATGCTGACCCATTTGCCGATGAATTCGCCGGCGATCTCCCCCCTGGCGCTGCTCATCAAGGCGTTGATGCCGCCGCATTGGGAATGCCCGAGAACGATAATGTCAGAAACATTGAGGTAACAGACAGCA
Organism: Pelovirga sp.; assembly: GCF_059864205.1. Taxonomy (NCBI): domain Bacteria; kingdom Pseudomonadati; phylum Thermodesulfobacteriota; class Desulfuromonadia; order Geobacterales; family Geobacteraceae; genus Pelovirga; species Pelovirga sp. The sequence goes on along the minus strand of NZ_JCBCBS010000194.1, from coordinate 16,528 downwards.
TATTCAATGGTTGAACTGACACCGTGGTAGTCATCGCCTTTCCCCTCGCTTTTAATGTAAGGGGGAACCAAGTTGGCGATATTGCGTAGAATAAACAGATCGCCGGGGGCACAGGCGGTCAACAGTGCCGGGTCGACCCGGGAATCGCAGCAGCCAATGAGCAGAGCTTGCGGCCTTTGGCCTGAGGCCAGGGAGGTTGCCAGTTCAGCATTTTCTCCAAAATGTTGCTTCTGAAAAACGCCAATACCATCGAGGAATTTAGTCACATCTGCCATTAATTGCTCTCCATTTTACTCATACAGGGCGCAATACTAACATAAAAAAACAGCTGGAACACCGTTTTTGCAAAGCCTCGATCAGGAAAAAACGGTCGAGGAACAATACCGGGGATAGTCGCCGGCAATGCAAATGGTTTCCTGTAAAGAAATTGTGCTATGATCCGTCGACTGCAGACAGATGACCAGTGCAGTTTGATCAGAAGCTTTAGGCCATTGCGCACACTAAAAATCAGGGGAGCAAGATGTCAAGTCGATTCGGACGATTATTCAATATCAGTACCTTTGGTGAGTCCCACTGTTACGGGGTCGGGGTCAGTGTCGATGGCGTGCCGCCGCGGATGCCATTGCGTGCGGCCGATATTCAGCGGCAGCTCGACCGCCGACGGCCTGGTGGCAACGTTCTGGGTACGGAGCGCAACGAAGCTGATCAGGTAATGATCCTCTCCGGGGTAGAAAACGGCCTGACCCTGGGTACCCCCATCGGTCTGCTGGTGAAGAACAAGGATCAACGTCCCGGGGATTATGGTTCCATGAGTGAAATTCCGCGGCCATCACACGCTGACTACACCTATCGGATGAAATACGGCATTCACGCCTCCAGTGGCGGTGGCCGCTCCAGTGCGCGAGAAACCATCGGCCGGGTTGCCGCTGGAGCTATTGCCGACAAGTTTCTGCGTGAGCAGTACGGTATCGAGATTATTGCCTGGGTCAGCCGTGTCGGCCGGCACGTTGCCGAAGCCATCAACATGGAGACGATCGAGCGTGATCAGGTTGATCTGAACGCCATCCGTTGCCCTGATCCGTTAGCGGCCGAGCAGATGACCAGTGAGATTGTCGCCGCCCGCGAGAGTAAGGATTCCGTCGGTGGGGTGATCACCTGTGTCTGTCGTAACTTGCCGGCCGGCCTTGGCGAGCCGGCTTTTGATCGCCTTGAAGCAGTGCTTGCCCATGCCATGCTATCGATTCCGGCGACCAAAGGTTTTGAAGTCGGTTCCGGTTTTGCCGGCGCCCAGCGGCGCGGCTCGGAGCATAATGATCCATTTGTTCGCAAAGGTGAACATCTTGGTACCCTGACCAACAACAGTGGCGGCGTGCAGGGGGGGATTTCCAATGGTGAACCGGTCTGGTTCCGGGTCGCCTTCAAGCCGCCGGCGACCATCGGCTTGTCTCAGCAGACCGTCGACTATGCCGGCAACCCGGTGATCCTCGAAGCCAAGGGGCGTCACGACCCTTGCGTCGTCCCCCGCGCAGTGCCGATTGTCGAAAGCATGGCGGCCCTGGTTCTGGCTGATCTGGCCCTGATCCAAAGAATGAGAAATTGATGGTTGACCCATGCATGACGTTTGCCGTTTTGTGTCCTTCCGGCGGGAGTTTTGATGATTATTGATTGGTACCCCGGTCATATGAAAAAGGCGCGGGCGCAGATTATCGACATTCTGCCGAAAGTTGATCTGGTCCTCGAGGTTCTTGATGCGCGCCTGCCGCTAAGCAGTTCCAACCCCCTTTTGGAACGTCTGCGCGGCACTAAACCCTGCATCAAGATTCTCAACAAGAAAGATCTGGCTGACCCGAATATTACCCGCTCCTGGCTGCGGCTACTGGAGAAACAGCAGCAGGTCAAGGCGCTGGCCCTGGAGGCTAAGGACCGACGTGACGTCGGCTTGATTCCCAACCTCTGCCGCAAGATTCTGGCAGGACGGGTCAGCGCCGGCAAACCGCTGCGAGTCATGGTCGTGGGAATCCCCAATGTCGGCAAGTCGACCCTGATCAATACCCTGGCCGGCAAAAAAATGGCGCGCGTCGGCGACAAACCGGCCATCACCACGACAACACAGCAGATTGATCTGCGCAACGGAATTCTGCTTCTCGATACCCCCGGCATCTTGTGGCCGGTGCTCGACAATCTGGGTGGAGCTTGCCGTCTGGCTGCCAGTGGTGCCCTCGGTGAAGCCGCCTTTGCGACCCTTGAGGTGGCCATTGCCACCTTGGCTTACTTGCGGGAACACTACCCGCAGCAATTAAAGAATCGCTATCAGCTAGATGACTTATCGGCAGCAGAGCTGACCATACTGGAGCAGATCGGCCGTGGTCGTGGCTGTCTGGTCAGCGGTGGCGATGTCGATCTGCACCGTGCAGCAGAACTGCTGCTGCGCGATCTGCGCGCAAATAAAATTGGCCGTATCAGCCTGGAGCGTCCTGCTGAAGAAGCAAGCGCTTTTGACCAACATCAGGAGTCCGAATGAAGCGCAACACTGCCTATCGCGATATTTTCGTCAGTGACCTGCCCTACGAAATTGGCATGGAAGAAATTAAACAGCTGTTTGCCCTGTGTGGTAGCGTGCAGTCAGTGCAGCTGGTGACCGATTCCAACGGCGAATTTAAGGGGCTTGCCTTTGTGCGCATGGCCAATGCCAAAGAAACCCAGGAAGCCATCAATACCCTCGATGGCACCTATCTGTCTGGCCGTTATATCAAGGTCAGCGAAGCACGTTCGAAAGAAGAGCGTAGTGGGGAGATTGCTGTGCAGCCGTTAAAAACCCGGCGCCGACGTTCTGTGCCGGGGCGTAAAAAGGTGCGTTAAGCAGCCTCAGCAGTTACTGTATATGTCTGCAAGGTGACCAATGAAAAACAGCAGGTACAGCCGGGAAAAATGGGATCAGCGCTGGCAGGAAAAATCAGCCTCAGCCATAGGTCAGCCGGATGACTGGCTGCTGCGGGTTCTTCCTTATCTTCCTGAAACGGGAGTTGCTCTTGATCTTGCTTGTGGCATGGGGCGCAACGCTCTGGGCCTGGCACAGGCCGGCTACCAGGTCACCGCTGTCGATTTTTCCCGGGTCGCCATTGGTGTGCTACGCAGAGCTGCGGCACGGGAAAATCTCCCGGTTGACGCTATTTGTGCCGATATTGAAGCAGCCGACTGGCGATTTCCACCACGACCTTACGATCTGGCGCTGCAGTTTTATTATCTCCATCGCCCGTTATTACCGCTATTGCAGAATACCGTGGGCCCAGGGGGTTATGTTGTTATTCGGACTTTCAGCCAGGCTGGTGAGGAGCGCTTCGGATCAGTCAACAGAGAGATTTCCCTGATGCCCGGAGAGCTGCTCAAATGGTTTTCCAGCTGGGAGGTGCTGCTCTATGAGGAAGGTCTCGAGCCGTCACGCAAGGGGGGATCGTTGGTGGGTCTGTTGGCGCGCAAGCAACTCTGAGGTGTTGATACCTGAACCTGGAGGCGACATAGATGCCTGAAGAAGCAACCTTCTTTTTGCCGGTGCGGGATTACTGTCATCGACACCTGATTACCTGCAGTGTCCATGATTCGGTGATGACGGCCGCGCAGGTGATGCGCGAACGCAAGATCTCCAGTTTGATTGCCTGCGACGAAAACGGCCAGCCGGTCGGCATCATGACCGATCGTGATCTGCGCAGCAAGGTGGTCGCGGATGGCCTTGAGCCACGCAGCCTCAAGGTCAGTGCCATTATGACCTCACCGGTGATCTCGGTCAGGGAAGATGACACTCTGTTCGAAGTGCTCTACCGTATGTCCCGCCATCGTATCCATCGTATCGGTGTTGTTGATGAGAATAACGCTTTGGTCGGATTCATCAATGAGTCTGACATTATCCGCCTGCAGAACCGCTCCCCGCAACATTTGTTAAAATCCATCGACGAAGCCGGCGGTACGGAAGATTTGCGCAAAATTAACGCCGAAAGTGAGCAGTTGATTGTTTTTCTCAGTCGCAACGGCGTCGGCACCACCAATCTGGTGCAGCTGATTGCCCTGATTAACGATCAGTTGACCGATCGTTTGATCCAGCTACTTAAACACAAGCGATTTTACGAAATAGAAAAAAACAGCACCTTCATGGTGCTTGGCAGTGAGGGGCGCCGCGAACAGACCCTTAAAACCGACCAGGATAATGCCATCATCTATGCAGATGACGTGACAGATCAGCAATTAGCCGAGATCAAGGCTTTTTCCGAGGCCCTGATTGAGTCATTAATTGATATCGGCGTGCCGGAATGTCCTGGTGGTATCATGGCGCGTAACGATTTCTGGCGCCGCAGCTTGAATGACTGGAAACGGGTTGTAAATGACTGGATCGACCGCCCGAAGAGTGAAAATATCCTTAATTTCGGGATGCTTTCTGATATGCGCGGTCTTTGCGGAGATCGTCGTCTGGAGCGGGAACTGCGCCACTTTATTTTGGAAAAGGCTCAGAACAACAGCATTTTTATGGCGCGCATGGCGCAGAATGTGGTCAATTTTTCTCAACCCCTGGGCTGGTTCGGGCGGGTCAAGGTTGAACGCAAAGGGGAACATGCCGGCGAGATTGACCTCAAAAAAGCGGGTATTTTTACTATTACCGAAGGGGTGAAAACCCTGGCGTTGAGTGTTGGAATTTTTGGTGGCAGTACTCTGGAAAAACTGACTCAGCTAAAGATCCGAGGGGTTCTCGACAAGGGGCAGGCTGCTGATGTTGAAGCCGCCTTTTCCCTGCTGACGGGGATGCGCCTGCGCATTCAGATCGAGGCCGCGGCGGCCGGTAAGGACATCACCAACTTTGTCGCACCTGCAACCCTGGACAGGGTGGAAATGGGGCGCCTTAAACAGGCTCTTGAGGTGGTGATGGTTTTTATCGCAACCCTTAAGCAGCACTTTCGGCTGGATATGATGCGAAACTAAAAAAGCTCAGAACCATCCGTTGATAGTGATCAGTGGGCGAAATGAACTGACGTATCTGTCGCCTGAGACAGAAATCCCGCGGTGAGTTAATGGTGTGCTGCCTATCTATTGGTCATGGTGAGCCAGGATTTCCTGATGAGTAGAATTCAGTCTGTCAGACGCTGCACGATTCATTCAGTAGCGCTGTCGGCAGCGTTATTTTTGATCTTGTTGGTCTTGCTGGCTGGTTGCACCACGTCGCCGCAGCGGGATAAATCTGCAGTTGATGAGTTTGACCTTATTGCGGATCTGTTGGTCAGATCGACCAGCGTAGAGCCGGCAACGATGGGCGCAGAAGAATTGCGACGCATGGGCTACGCGGTACAGGTTGGGGCATTTTCCGTTCTTGAGAATGCTGTAGGGCTGGAAGCGTCACTGGCTCGCCGGGGCATTGATGCCTATTACTTCCGCGACGAATCGGGACTCTACAAGGTGCAGTTCGGTAATCACGCGACCTATGAGGCAGCGCGCGCCGAGGCGCAGCGATTTCAGCAACAGAGTCTGATCGACAGTTTTTTTATCGTTGTGCCGGATCAATACAGCATCGCCAGAATTCAGCGCAGTGGGCGTGGAGATGTGCGCGCGGAACTGGTCAGAACAGCACGGCGCTTTCTCGGGGTCCCTTATCGTTGGGGCGGAGAGGACAAGGGTGGGTTCGACTGCAGCGGCCTGACCATGGTCAGCTATCGCCTCAACGGGCTCGATCTGCCGCGCAATTCACGTGCCCAGTTTGATGCCGGCCGGGCGGTGACGCGGCAGTCGCTGCAACCGGGGGATCTGGTTTTTTTTGCTACCCAGGGCGGTCGGCGGGTAACCCATGTGGGGTTATATGTCGGCAACGGTGATTTTATTCACGCTCCTCGAGCCGGTCAGACGGTACGGATTGCCAGCCTTGCCAACAGTTATTTCAATAATGCCTATGTCGGAGCGCGAACTTATTTATAGGTCGTGTTCGTCCGCAAGCCATCAGGGTTCAGAGGGTCTCGAGTGAAAAGAAAAGCAGGGCCACTTTCACCGGTAAAGGTCGTGCTGCTTTTGTGTGGAGCCGAAGTCCTCAGTATGACCGGATTTGCCACTTATCCGGCGCTGCTGCCGTTGTTTCGCCATGAATGGGGGCTAAGTGCGTCCGAAGCCGGACTGATCAGCGGTGTTTTTTTTGCCGGTTATATGGTGGCAACACCCATATTGGTGGGTCTGACCGATCGCCTCGATACCCGGCGCATCTATCTGGTGGCGACCCTGCTTGCTGCGCTTGGCAGTGTTGGGTTTGCTTTTTTTGCCACCGGGCTTTATTCTGCAATGCTGTTTCAGGCGCTGGTGGGTGCCGGGCTGGCGGGAACCTATATGCCGGGACTGCGCTTGTTGACCGATCATTTTCACGGCACCGTACCCAGTCGCGGGGTGGCTTTTTATACGGCCACCTTCGGTATCGGCACCACCGTTTCCCTGCTGCTGGCCGGCGTGCTCGAGCAGCCGGGGTGGTTCTGGGCCTTTTTTGCCGCCGGTATTGGGCCGATTGCTGCCGGCGTTCTGGTGTTTGTCAGCTTTCCAGCAAAAACTCCCGTCGCTGTCGATGCCCCACGCGGGCTGTTATTCGATTTTCGACCCATTCTGAACAACCGTGAAGCGATGGGTTATATCCTTGGCTATGCTGCCCATTGTTGGGAGCTGTTCGGGTTGCGCTCCTGGTTGCCGGCTTTTTTTGCCTTCAGTATTGGACTCAGTGGCAGTAGTGGTGGGGTATTGCTGGGCGCTGCAGCGTTGGCGGCGTGGATCAATCTGCTCGGCCCGGCCGCCAGTATTTTAGGTAACGAGGCCGCTATTCACAGAGGACGCAGAAGGATCATTGCTCTGACCATGGCTGGATCAGGGCTTCTTGCCTGTCTGGTTGGTTTCAGCGCGCCACTGCCGCTGATGATGGTTTTTATCATCACCGCGATCTACTTCCTGCTGATCATGGGGGATTCTGCCGCTTTAACCGCCGGGCTTGTCGCTTCGGTGCCGGCGGAACGCAGGGGGGCGGCCATGGCCCTGCATTCCCTGCTCGGCTTCGGTGCCGGATTTCTCGCTCCCTTAACCTTTGGGCTGGTGCTTGACCTGGCCGGTGGCAGTGATCGCGTCATGTCCTGGGGGCTGGCTTTTGCTGCCCTGGGTTTCTGGTCACTGGTGACAGTGATCGTTCATCTGATGCGTAACGAAAAAGTGCAATCTGTGCCGGACCAATCAATCTCAGGGTAATGGAGTCATCAATGAACAATGTGCCGGCAACCAAAAAAGAGATTGTTGGCTGGGCCATGTTCGATTTTGCCAACCAGGGCTACACCCTGCTGATTATTACTGTTATCTACGGCGATCTCTTTACCCGCATCATTGTTGGCGATGCTGCCGGTGATTATCGACTGGGCAATCTGCTCTGGAGTTTAGCCCTGGCTGCCAGCTATGCTCTGGTCGTCCTGACAGCTCCGGTGTTTGGTGCGATTATGGATTTTTCCGCCACTCGCAAAAAGTTTCTATTCGCCAGCTACCTGCTGACGGTGATCACGACCTCCCTGCTGTATTTTGTCGCTCCCGGCTATATCCTGCCGGCCATGGTGTTACTGATCATTTCAAATTACGCCTATTCCATCGGCGAATCTTTTATCGCCAGCTTTCTGACCGATCTGGGCAAGCCGGAAGACCTCGGCAAAATATCAGGTTTCGGCTGGGCCCTTGGTTATGTCGGTGGCCTGCTGGCGACGGCGGTCGCCCTGCTGTTTCTCGGCGAAGTCAGTATAGAGAATTTTGCGCGGATCCGCTGGGTTGGCCCTTTCGCTGGTGTTTTTTTTCTGCTGGCGGCGATCCCCACCTTCATCTGGCTTAAAGAGCGCGGACGTGGACGCCGGCTTGCCAATCTGCGTCAATATCTGTTCCTGGGATTTCGCCGGGTAGGACGAACCTGTGTGCAGTTAAAACAGTTGCGCGACCTGGCGGTGTTGTTTATGTCGATCTTTTTCGCCATGTGCGGCATCTACATTATTATCGCGTTTACCTTTATTTATGGCGCACAGGTCATTGGTTGGGATGAGACGGTACGAGTACTGATGTTTGTTATCGTGCAGATTACCGCCACCCTGGGTGCCCTTGGTTTCGGGTTGATGCAGGATCGCATCGGGGCCAAGATTACCTATGCCATGACACTATTGTTATGGGTTCTTGCCATTATCCTGATCTACCTGACCCCGAATCTGGCAGACTGGGCTGTTATACAGTTCGGCTGGAACTGGCAGGCGCAGTATGTTTTTCTCGCTGTTGGCTGTATAGCCGGCACCTGCCTGGGTTCAACCCAGTCTGCCGGTCGTGCTCTGGTGGGGCTTTTGTCTCCGCGCGACCAGGCGGCTGAGCTGTTTGGCTTCTGGGGGGTATTCAGCAAGGCGGCGGCGATCGTCGGGCTGGTCGGTATAGGCCTGCTGCAGGTGGCCTTTGGCCTGCAAGCCGCTATCCTTTTTTGCGGATTGTTGTTTGCGGCGGCTTTTATCGTTGTCCTGGCATTGAACGAGGAGCGGGGCAGGGCACAAGCTGTTCGATCAGCGAAATGATTTGCCCCCCCCCCTTGTGTGATTGCGCCAGTAAAGGGATTGAAACAGTCAGAGCGAATTTGTTAATCGCCTTGCCGATTGTGACACGGCCTATGAATCTTACACCGGCGCGATTCTGCGTCCCGCGCAGCTCAAACTGGAATGCGTTGTGGACGGTCCCCTTTGCGACATGGCCGAAGAGTTTATTGCTAACGCCTGGGCTGCCATTAAGGCCTGATGTAACTATTCACTGCTGTCCTTGCGCAGGGTCGGGGTTCCTGTGGCAAGGGTGTTTGTCGCCATGGATGGCGACCACAAGCGGTCATGGCTGACCCAACGGGAAACAATCGCGTCCCTTGACATAGGATCCGAGGAGCCGGTGCTGAACAGATACCGCCTGATTTTTTTTCTTTTCCCTTTAGCAGCACCGATGCCTATCTGCTAGACTTCCCAACAGAACACATCTGTTTTTTTTGTTTCCACCTGAGCAATGATCCTATTCGCCTTGGTAGGCGTGGGTGTCGTTGACAGCGCGGAGTTTCTCATATGACCTATGATCAGGGTCTGTTGTTTGCTATCGCCATCACCACCGTTGTGTTCTTTCTGTGGGGGCGCTGGCGTCATGATGTGGTCGCTCTCGGCGCCCTGCTGGCGTGTGTCTTTGCTGGCCTGGTTCCGTCAGGAGACGCCTTTGCCGGTGTCGGCCATCCGGCGGTCATCACCGTCGCCTGCGTGTTGATCCTAAGCTCCGGATTGCAAAGCACCGGCGCGGTAGATGCCCTGGTGCAGCGGGTCATGCCCAAAACCGGTGGAATATTGTTGAGTCTTATCGCACTGGTCGGTCTGGGTGCCCTGTTGTCGGCGTTTATGAACAATGTCGGTGCCATGGCGCTGCTCATGCCGATTGCTGTGCAGGTCGCCAAAAAACATGGGTTGCCGGCAGGCAAGGTGCTGATGCCCCTCGCTTTTGGCACCATTCTCGGTGGCATGATGACCCTGATCGGTACTCCCCCGAACATGATCGTTTCCGGTTTCCGTGCGGATATCGGCAGCGGCCACTTTGGCATGTTCTCCTTTTTGCCGGTGGGTGGGGTTGTCGCCGCTGCCGGTGTGCTGTTCCTCCTGCTTGTCGGCTGGCGTCTGGTGCCGGGACGCGAAGCAGCGGGAGCCGCCGGCTTTGAAACCGGGAACTACCTGACTGAAGCGCGGGTTTTAGACAAAGGAAAAGCGGTTGGTAAAAACCTGCGCGAAATTGAAGAAGCTCTTGGGGACGTTGATGCCCAGGTGGTTGGTCTGGTCCGCAATGAACTGCGTATTACTGCTCCCAATCCCACGCGCGCTGTTAAAGCTGACGATATATTGATTATTGAGGCGGATCCGGATGCCTTATCGGCCGCTTTGACCGCTCTGGATTTGACCCTTGAAGAACAAGTCCCGCTGACAGTTGCTGAGGATAATCAGGAAGAAAGCCCTGCTGACACAACAGCAACAGTTTATGACAGCAAGGAGTCCGATCATGAGGGCTCAAAGGATACCACGGATAAGCAGGTTGATATTCAGGAGCTTGTTGTCATGCCGGGTACTTCTCTGATTGGCCGGACCGCCAGTAATATCCGTCTGCGTAGCCAATATGGCATCAACTTGCTGGCTATTTCCAGACAGGGCAAACGCTCGATCAAGAGACTGCGCATCACACCGATTCACGCCGGAGATGTGCTGCTGATGCAGGGGAACCCAAGTTCCCTTGCCGGCTTTGCCTCGACCTTTGGCTGTGTTCCCCTAGCGCAGCGGTCCATCAGCCTTCCCGATAAACGCCACGCGCTGCTGGCATCGGTGATTATGGCGTTGGCGATTGGTGCCGCAGCATTGGGCCTGGCTCCTGCTGCCATCAGTTTTGCGACCGGAGTTCTGGTTTTTACGCTGCTGCGCATTGTACCGGCTAGAAAGGTCTATGAAAGTGTTGACTGGTCGATCATCGTGCTGCTTGGTGCCCTTATCCCTGTCGCCGGCGCCATGGCAACCACCGGCGCGGCAGACATGCTGGCCCGAACCCTTCTGGAAAACGTCGCTCAAGGACAGCCGATCCTGGCGCTGGCAATGATTCTGGTATTGACTATGACCCTGTCGGATTTTATGAATAATGCTGCTACCGCTGCTGTCATGTGTCCACTGGCCATCAGTCTGGCGATGGAGTTGCAGGTCAATCCGGACAGTTTTTTGATGGCGGTTGCGATTGGCGCCTCCTGCGCCTTTCTGACACCCATCGGTCATCAGAACAATACCTTGATTCTCGGCCCTGGAGGGTTTCGCTTTGGGGATTACTGGCGACTGGGATTGCCAATGGAAATACTGGTTGTTGGCGTCAGTCTGCCTGGCCTGCTCTGGGTATGGCCCCTCTAGCAAGCGTAACCACAGCAATGCAATGTAGAATAAATAATTTTTTCTTGACACAAAGAATAGTGTTTACTATTGTGTTTGTCATAGGTGATGTTTATTTCTTTTGTCGCTATTCGGTCTCGAAGTAGAAATCGTATCGACATAAAACCCTGTAAAACCCTGGGAGAACAAGATGAGCCAAATCTACACAGACAATTCCCTGAGTATTGGTGGCACCCCGCTTGTACGCCTTAACCGTATTGTCCCCGGCAAAGCCACCGTCTATGCCAAGATCGAGGGGCGCAATCCGGCCTATAGCGTCAAATGCCGAATCGGCGCCTCAATGATCTGGGATGCCGAAAAGAGTGGAAAGTTGCGACCGGGTTGTGAAATTGTTGAGCCGACCAGTGGCAATACCGGTATTGCCCTGGCCTTTGTCGCTGCTGCGCGGGGAATTCCTGTTACCCTGACCATGCCGGAAACCATGAGTCTCGAACGCCGCAAGGTGCTCAGGGCTTTTGGTGCCAATCTGGTGTTGACTCCCGGCAATAAGGGGATGGGGGGAGCAATTGCGGCGGCGGAAGAAATGGCGGCAAGTGATCCCGACAAATATGTTTTACTGCACCAGTTCAAAAATCCAGCCAATCCGGCGATTCACGAACAGACTACCGGACCGGAGATCTGGGAAGCGACCGGTGGTAAGGTTGATATCTTTGTTGCCGGGGTGGGAACCGGTGGTACTATTACTGGTGTCTCGCGCTATTTCAAAAAAACCCGTGGCCAGATGTTGCACTCGGTTGCGGTCGAGCCGACCGATAGTCCGGTTATTACGCAACAACTGGCCGGCCAAAGCCTGCAGCCGGGACCCCACAAGATCCAGGGAATCGGTGCCGGTTTTATTCCCGATACCCTAGATCTGGATATGGTTGACCAGGTTGAGCAGGTCAGCAATGAAGAGGCCATTGACTACGCCCAGCGCCTGGCCCGGGAAGAAGGAATTCTCGCCGGAATTTCCTGCGGGGCGGCGGTTGCTGCTGCGGCCAGGTTAGCCGCTCTGCCGGAATCGGAGGGTAAAACCATCGTGGTGATTCTGCCCGATTCGGGTGAGCGCTATCTGTCGAGTGTTCTATTTGAAGGCATTGTATAAATTGCTGGTATTTGTTCAGCACCGACTCTTCGGATCTTATGTCAAGGGACGCGATTGTTTCCCGTTGGGTCATCCCTGACCGCTTGTTGTCGCCGTCCATGGCGACAAACACCCTTGCCACAGGAACCCCGGCCCTGCGCAAGGACAGCAGTGAATAGTTACAATTGTTGTAACGCCTGTCGGTGGTTTGACCCCGGCAACATCTCATCAAGAGTGGTGGAGGGACAGGCCCTGAGAAACCACAGCAACCGGTTTGTTACCAGCGAACGGTGGGTGCTAAATCCTGCCCTGACGCCTGTCAGGGGAAGATGAGAAAGTGACCCGGTTTCGCGCTTTGATAGAAGGGACCCTTTCTCAAGATTAGAGAAGGGGTCTTTTTGCGCAAAGGAGTGTAAGCATGAGTAGTCAGCTTAATTTTTCGGCGCTCAGCCGTACCGTTCAGATCGGAACCGGTGTCGATGAGGGAACCGGAGCCGTGAGCTTTCCGATTTACCCTAGTGCCACCTATCGCCACCCGGGGGTCGGCCAAAGTACCGGCTATGATTATACCCGTTCAGGCAATCCAACACGTGCGGTGCTGGAAGAAGCGCTGGCAGACCTTGAGGGCGGGGCACGTGGGTTGGCCTTTTCGTCGGGAATGGCGTCCCTGACGACCCTGTTTTTGCATTTTTCCGCAGGTGATCATCTGATCGTTTCTGAGGATCTTTACGGCGGTACCTACCGGGTGCTGGATCAGGTGTTTGGCAAATTTGGCCTGCAGGTCAGCTATGTCGATACCACGGTGGTGGCGGCAGTGGCAGCAGCACTACGGCCGGAGACCAAGGCGCTGCTGGTAGAGAGCCCGGGTAATCCGCTGCTGGGCATCGCCGATCTGGCAGCGCTGGGAACCCTGTGTCGTGAGCGCAAACTGTTATTTGTCGTCGACAACACCTTTCTGACCCCGGTGTTGCAACGCCCTTTTGACTATGGTGCCGATATAGTCGTCCATTCGGCGACCAAGTATCTGGGTGGCCACAGCGACCTCTGTGCCGGGGTGCTGGTTGCCCGTACCCCGGAGCTGGGCGAACGCCTTTATTTTCTTCAAAATTCTACCGGGGCGGTGTTGCCTCCCCAGGATTGCTGGTTGTTGATGCGCTCTCTCAAAACCCTGCATCTGCGGCTGGAGCGCCATTGTCGCAGCGCCGCTGTCGTTGCCGAATGGCTTGCCCGTCATCCCCGCGTGGCCAAGGTGTTTTATCCGGGGTTGCCTGACCATCCGGGCCATGCCCTGGCGGCTACACAAATGCACGGCTATGGCGGGATGCTGTCCTTCAGGGTCGACGATGCAGCGCTTGCTCGTCAGGTGTTGGAGCGGCTGCAATTGATTTCCTTTGCCGAAAGCCTTGGTGGGGTGGAAACCCTGATGACCCTGCCGGCGGTTCAGACCCATGCCGATATTCCCGCCGCGGATCGACAGCGACTGGGGATCGATGAGGCACTGCTGCGCCTGTCGGTAGGATTGGAAGACCCGCAGGATATTATTGCCGATCTGGAGCAGGCGTTGGCTAGCTGATGGGTTGTTAATGTGATATCAACCTATTTGTTTGATTGTTCACCTTGTGGGAGTATTAGATGACCCTATCTGACAAGCGCATTGCTACCTTACTGGTTCATCAGGGGCAGGATCGCGATCCGGCCACCGGTGCCTCAACCGTCCCCATCTATCAGGCTTCAACCTATCATCACCCCGGTGGTGTCGGGCAGGAATTTGATTACGCCCGCAGTGGCAACCCCAGTCGCCAACAGGTTGAAGAGGCGATTTCCCTGCTCGAGGGCGGGGTACGGGGTTTTGCCTTTGCCTCGGGAATGGCAGCCATCGGCAGCGCTCTGTCCCTGCTCGAAGTCGGCGATCACCTGATTGCACCGGACGATCTCTACGGCGGCAGCTATCGCTACCTGACGACGCAACTGCCGCGCCAGGGGATTGAGGTTAGCCTGGTCGATCAGTCAGATCGCGCCCAAGTGGCCGCAGCTATCCGTCCCACCACCCGGGCGCTGTTTCTGGAAACCCCCTCAAATCCCCTGTTCAAGATCACCGATCTGCGCGCCATGGTTGACCTGGCGCGTGAGCATCGCTTGCTGACTCTGCTCGACAATACCTTCATGACCCCACTGTTGCAGCGCCCCCTTGATCTGGGTATCGATGTGACGATCCATAGTGCCACCAAGTTTCTCGGCGGTCACAGCGATATCCTCGCTGGATTGGTCGCGGTTGGTGACAAGGAGATTGCCGGTCGGATCAAGCGTTTTCAAAATTCATTTGGTGCGGTACTCGGGCCGTTCGACAGTTTTCTGCTGTCACGCGGGATCAAGACCCTCAAGCTGCGCCTTGAAGCCTCTCAGGCCAATGCCCTGGAATTAGCGACGCGGCTGGTCCGGCATCCCTCGGTAGCGCGGGTCATCTATCCCGGTCTGGTCGATTTTGCCGGGCGTGAGCGCCATTTTTCCCAGGCCAGCGGTGCCGGTGCGGTGCTCTCCTTTGAATTGAAGAATGCCGCTGCAGTAACGCCCCTGCTCGAACGCGTGCGTCTGCCGATTGTTGCGCCCAGTTTGGGTGGGGTCGAAACGATTCTAACTCACTGCTGGAGCATGTCTCATGCAGCGATTCCGGCAGCGATTAAAGAACAGATGGGGATCAATCAAGGACTGCTACGCATTTCTGCCGGTATTGAAGATGTGGAGGATCTGTGGGAAGACCTGGAACAGGGTTTGCGCGGCTGCTGAAGCGACTGGGTGCCGGCGCCGGACTGCCGGCGCTAGAGATTGACTTTTTAAAGGAATATTAATAGCCTGGCCCCGATAGCTGGGTGTAGAATTACTCCGGTACCGGGATGGCGTTCATGCGAAAACTGGCAAACCTGTTTCTGATCCTCTTTGTCGCCTCAGCGGTTTCCGGTATTTTTTATGTGTTGGCGCAGCACTACGGGCTGCTTCCCTTTACCGCCCAGTTTCACCGCATTCTCTGGGGTGCCTGCCTGATCAGTGGTTTTCTTGTTTACATCGGTTTTGGTTTCAACCGTCATTTGCCCAAGCGGGTGCTGATTCCTCTGTTGCTGTGGTTATTCTGGAGCCAGGTGTCCTACTGGCCGCTGGACCATTTTTCCCTGGGCTGGGGGCAACTGGCGGCCTACGTTGCGCAACTGGTTTTTGGCGTCATGGTCCTTAAAGTCAATTCTCTGTTAAACAACAAGAGTCTGCTGCTGGTTCCTGCGCAGTTTTCAGGCCCGTCCTTCAGCGTTGCGACGCTGGTCAAATTTTCACTGATCAGCCTGATTGTCCTGCCGATTACCCTGTTGTTGGTAGTTTTTTCACTTCTCAGTGGTGTGCTTGATCGCAGTACCGGTGGCTTTGTCCAGTTGCGTCCCGATGGCATCTACATGCAGGAGAAGGTTTATCATCTTGATGGCAAGGATATTCGCTTGGCAGGAATGATTCATCTCGGGCACGGGAGTTACTACAGCGATCTGATTGCCTCAATCCCCACCGAGCGCACCCTGATTCTGGCTGAAGGGGTCAGTGACGATACCGGCTTGATGCGCGAACGGTTCAGTTACGGCAATATTGCCGGCAACCTTGGCCTGTCGAGTCAGGAGCAGTTTCATTTCGCCGGCCGCCGCATCGGTCTGGCTGAGCTGAGCCAGCCTTACCGTGAACGCCATGATGGCCCGCATATCCTCGACGCCGACATTGATCTGCAGCAGTTTGATCCCCGCAGCGTCGAAGTGCTAAATGCCCTGGCCCGATATTTTTTGAATGCCGAGTCCCTGTGGCAGGGATATCTGCAGTTTAATCGCTGGGCCGAGGAAAACATCACCGTTGATACTAATCGCGTGTTGATGAACGATCTGATCGACAAACGCAACCAGGCAGTGGTCGATCTGCTTCCCCAGGCGTTAGAACGCTACGATGTGGTGGTCATTCCCTGGGGTGCGTTGCATATGAAAGGGATTGAGGTGGCGGTGCGTGCGGCCGATTTTTATCTCCATGATACCTATCTGCGCCGCAGCATCAGTTTTTTTGATCTGCCTTACAATCGTATTATCAGCCACTTTCGCAGCAATGAGTGAAAATAGTAAGGATATCGATATTCACCCGGTGGCGGCGTTGATGCCCGCCAGATAACCGGTTGACCAGCAGAGCTGGAGATTGAACCCTCCGGTCGGACCATCAAGGTCGATCATCTCCCCGGCAAAATACAGATTGTTGATGATTTTTGAGCGCATCGTGCGCATGTCGATATCAGCAAGACTGACCCCCCCTGATGTAATGATCGCACGCTCCGGCGTATCGAGACCCGTGACCTTGAGGCGCCAGTTTTTAAACAGGCTGCCCAGGCGTTGCCGCTCTTGTTTGGTGATGGAATGGCATTTTTTATCCACTGGAATTTCACTTAACAGTACAAATAGTG
>NZ_JCBCBS010000167.1:0-20444 GCF_059864205.1 Pelovirga sp. | reverse complement strand
TTATATTCAAGTAACTATTCAGCTCTATCCTTGCGCAGGGCCTTTGAATCCTGTGGCAAGGGTTTTTGTCGCCATGGACGGCGACAAAAAGCGGTCATGGATGACCCAACGGGAAACAATCGCGTCCCTTGACATAGGATTCAAAGGCCCGGTGCTGAACAGCTACAAAGAAGAAACATTGAGGTGATCAATCAGACATAGCGGGACATTGTACGCAGAAAATCACTGTCCGGCCAGACAAACTAGAAACCGGATCAAAAAAATGCCTTCTTCGCGTTGAGGTCCTTCAGCTAGTGGCGGGTACGGGGATAAAACCAGTTAGTCGTAGAGACCCCCTCATCATCAATAAGGGTAATCTGATAACCGAAGGTATAGGCGACAGCCTGATCAGCCAGAGGCAGGGTCACGGTAAAGGGAATTCGATCCTCAGTGCTTAAGCCCTTAAAATGAGTCGCCTTGCGATAATCAACCACCAGATCGTCAGTATCCAGCAGAAACAATGTCAATTCGACATCGGCAACCCGGGTATACATCATCCGTGAATGCTGAGAAAAAGACAGCCATCCCGTCATCCGGAATTGGTCTTCTTCGCGCATCAGGCGACTATCAACCGTCACATAGAGTTCTTCCCAGTGCTGCTGGGCATCCACAACCGGGGTAATTGCTGTGACTGCCTCCTCATCTGCGAGGGCGCCCAGGTAATGCCCGGTAGTTGACTGACAACCACTTAAGAACAGGAAAAAAAGGAGAAATGTACAAAGATTCAGGGTGCGCAGATAGCTCATAACCAGTCCTTTTCAGTTGGCCTTCCTATTATACCACTACTGATTTAGAATGATTCTAGCGCTGGTAGTGTTTCCAGGCAAGATGGTCAGGGTGCCAGCGCCTGCGACTGAAAATTAAAATGCAGCAGGGCATAGTCGCCGCTCCGCTCAACCAGACTCAAGGTGATTTCCACCGGACCCGAGCTATAGTTGGCCTTGACCCGGTAGGTTACGACATCCCGTTCAATGGCACCGGTAGTCATGGCTTTACTGGTTGACCTGAAGCGCGGCTTGTCAAAGGACTGCAGCTCACCGATGCGGGTGAGATAATCCATCATCTTGGCCAGATCGTCATCACTGACCCGTCTTAAGGCTTCCTCGTCAAGCAGCGCCCTGGTAGCAGCCACGTCCCAACGACTTAATTGGGGGATGGCCTGCTCAACATAAGGAATAACCGTCGGATCAAAACGTTTCCCCTGCATATAGCCATAACCGAAATAGATGCCAACGGCAGTTAAAACAACAAACAAGGCATAAATAATTAATTTTTTCACAACACGCATCCTCGAAAAAGCATTGCAACGACGAATCAAAGTAACCGATATTCAAGGTCAGAAACAAGGAAATATCCTGTCCACATCTCTTAACTCAAAAGATGGCCATGCCTGATCAAAAGGTTCATCACTTTTCAGCCTATCTGGTTCTTGTCGGGGGTATTCTCGGCCTGATGGTGGCCATGGGGATCGGTCGCTTTGCCTATACGCCGATTCTACCTTTGATGCAGCGCGATCTGGGGATGAGCAACACCCTCGCCGGCTGGCTGGCTGGGCTCAATTATCTCGGCTATCTGGCCGGCGCCGTCCTCTGTTCCGTTTCCCCACGCCTGCTGGGGATGCGTCTTTTTACCGGGTCTTCACTGATTTTATGCATCCTTACCACCGCCTTGATGGGGCTGACCCTGTCCGCTTTCTGGTGGGGTGGATTACGCCTGATCAGTGGCATGACCAGTGCTGTACTCTTTGTACTGATCTCCGCTGAGGTTGGCGATGTACTCAGGCGTCATGGCCTTGCCCAGCGCATGGGTATGCTCTACAGCGGGGTTGGTCTGGGGATCGCCTTGACCGGATTGCTGATTCCCGTACTGGATCACTACTGGAGCTGGAGCGGGGCCTGGATTGGTGCCGGCATCGCTGCTGCCCTGCTGGCCGGAGCCGGTATTCTTATCGGTCGTCAACAGGGTGCACTAACAGCGCCGGCAGTCGACACACCCATCAACAGCAAACGCACCAGCGTCTACCCTCTGGCACTGGCCTACTTTTTCGAAGGGCTAGGTTATGTGGTGTCAGCAACCTTTATCGTCGCCCTGATTGCTGCTACCCCCGGCCTTTTACAGCTGGCTCCCTGGAGCTGGGTGGCGGTCGGGCTGGCGGCAGCACCATCGACCCTGTTCTGGCCCTGGCTGGCACGACGCTCCTCTGCACGCACAGCTTTGCTGGCAGCCTACAGCCTGCAGGTTAGCGGCATCCTGGTGAGTGTCTTTTCAACCTCCGTTATTGGTCTGCTGTTCGCTGCTGCCAGTTTCGGTGGCACCTTCATGGGAATTGTCGCCATAACCCTTGCCGAAGGACAGCGGCGCATGCCTGCCGACAGTCGCTGGATAGCCGCCTTTTTAACCGCCGCCTTCGGGATCGGTCAGGTTCTCGGACCAATAGTCGCCGGGCGCCTGGCTGACTTGCGCGACGGCTTTGCCCTGCCCTTACTGCTGGCAACGGCTTGCGTTGGTGTCAGCCTGATTGTTACCGTTTTAGATCCGCATTTCTCCGGATCACTCACCCATCGACAGAAAGGAAAATAACCATGCCCTACGTCAACATCAAAATTACCCGTGAAGGAGCTACCCCGGAACAGAAAAAACGCCTGATCAAAGGAGCAACGGATCTGCTGGTCGAGGTGCTGGGAAAAAATCCCAAAACCACCGTCGTTGTCATTGATGAAGTCGATACCGACAACTGGGGGATCGGCGGAGAGACAGTCACTATTCTGCGCCGGCAGGCATGAGCTTCTTCAGGGTGTTGAACCTGAAAGATGATGTTCAACACCCTTACATAAGCCCGGCAATCTGCTATTGACGCACCAGACGGATACTGTCGATATCCTCTTCGAAGTTTGATCGGAAGGGATTGATATCCAGCCCGCCGCGACGGGTATAACGGGCGTAGACCGTGAGTTTTTGCGGGCGGCAGAAACGCAGCAGATCGACAAAAATCCGTTCAACGCACTATTCGTGAAATTCGTTGTGCCGGCGGAAAGAGATCAGATAGCGCAACAACGCCTCGCGATCGATTTTTCCCCCCTGGTAGCGGATCAGCACGCTCCCCCAGTCAGGCTGGCTGGTCACCAGACAATTGCTTTTGAGCAGATGGCTGTGCAGCTCTTCCGCCACAACTGACTCATCATCCGCCGCACCGACCAGCACCTGCGGATTGAGTCGATAGTCAGCAACTTCAATGTCGAGGTCATCAATACAATCACCGGGGAGTACGCCTACCTGCAAGCGAGAAGAATCTTCCACACCCCACAATTCGGCCTTCACCTCGCCGCCACTGGCGCGACTGAGATCCTCACGCATCTGCTCCGCCACCACCGCTACATCAGGGTAGCGGGTCTGGTTAAAAGAGTTGAGATAGAGTTTGAATGACTTGGATTCGATCAGGTAAGGGGTATCACAGGCAAATCGAAACTCCCCCACCGCCACCACCGGCTTGCCTGTACGATTCAGCCAGGACAGTTCATAAGCGGTCCACAGATCAAAACCACCAAAAGGCAGCTCTTTAGCCAGGCCGATCTCATCGCGTTTGATTTGGCGCGGAAAAGGGCAGAGTAACGTTGGATCATAACTGTCCTGATAACGGGTTGGCTTACCCAGCGGTAGACACTGCTCAATATCTGACATTTTTATTCCCAGGGGTTCAACGCAAAGAAAATCGATTTCCACTAACACTGCAGAAATGCTATGATTGACGGCTGACACGCAAACAGAAGATTCTGTTTGAGAATAGTTTTATTTCTTTTACCCGTCAACATGGAGAAACATTATGAAAGTCGGATTGGTCGGTTGGCGCGGCATGGTCGGTTCCGTTCTGATGCAACGGATGCTGGAAGAAAACGACCTTGCTGGAGTCGAAGCGGTTTTCTTTTCAACCTCCCAGGCCGGAGAGAAGGCACCCCAGTTTGGTCAGCTTGGCAACAGTACCCTGGAGAGTGCATCTGACCTTGGCAAACTCGCAGAGCTGGATATCATCATTACCTGTCAGGGTGGTGATTACACCAACGAAATTCACCCCAAGCTACGTGCTGCCGGATGGGACGGTTACTGGATCGATGCAGCATCCTCCTTACGCATGGACGACAACGCCGTCATCATCCTCGACCCCATCAACCGCAAGGTCATTGATGAAGCCCTGGACAATGGGTACAAGGATTTCATCGGTGGCAACTGTACCGTCAGCCTGATGCTGATGGCCATTGGCGGGCTGTTCAACGCCGGCCTGGTTGAATGGGTCAGCTCCATGACCTATCAGGCGGCCTCGGGAGCTGGGGCGCCCAACATGCGCGAACTGTTGCTGCAGATGGGCAACCTCCACCATTCGGTCGCCGAGCAGCTGCAGAACCCCGGTTCGGCGATCCTTGAAATCGACCACAAGGTTACCTCGGCATTGCGCAGCAGCACCATGCCGACGGCCGAATTCGGTTTTCCACTGGCCGGCAACCTGCTCCCCTGGATCGATCGCGAGGTGGAAGACGGCCAGAGCCGCGAAGAGTGGAAAGGCCTTGCCGAAACCAACAAGATTCTCGGCAACATGACACCCATTCCGGTTGACGGTATCTGCGTCCGTGTCGGTGCCATGCGCTGTCACAGTCAGGCCCTGACCATCAAACTCACCAGGGATGTCCCCATCAGTGAAATTGAGCAGCTCATCGCCCAGAGCAATGAGTGGGCCAAAGTGGTCCCCAACAGCAAAGCGGATTCCCTCGCCGAGCTGACTCCGGCGGCGGTCTCCGGAACCCTGACTATCCCCATCGGCCGCTTACGTAAGATGAAGATGGGTCGGCAATATCTGTCAGCCTTTACCTGCGGCGACCAGCTTCTTTGGGGCGCGGCAGAACCGTTGCGGCGAATGCTGCGTATTCTTGCTGAACGCTGAAACATTTCGCCCCGAGTTGCCGGTTTAAAGGTAGCTCGGGGCGATTAAACTTATCAGGAGAAAAAGTCGACAAGTTATTACTCCGGTGAGGTAATAACCTGTCATCCCCGCGTGCTTTAGTCGGGGATCCATTCTTTAACAGCCTAAAATCTCACTGGATCCCGGCTTTCGCGGGAAGGACGATGTGAGTTCAACTTTTAACTGTTTTGTCGCCGAAGCAATAGCAACTAAAGGAGTATCAATGTTCAAGGATCTCATCAAGTTGCTGGCGCTGCTGGTCGTTCTGGCAGCTGTCATTGCCGGTATTTACTTTACTGGTCAATCGATTGACAATACCGCCAAGTATCGCCATCCCATCACCCAGCCGGGCGCGCGCTGGTAATTCCGGCAGCAATGGCGGCCATGACGCGCCCGACAATCAGAATATGGGTGGCCTTCTCATCAGCCAAAACAAACAGATCGGTACAGTCAATGGGAGCCCCGAATCGCACCACTGCCTGCTGTCCCCAGGCACCTACACGCCAATGATTTAACCCAACCAAAGAAACCGGTATGACCACCGGTCGATGCTCATAAATCAACTTTCCAACGCCACGGTTTCCGATCCCGAGCCGGCCATCCTTATGCCTGGTTCCTTCGGGAAAGAGCATCACAGCGTCGCCCTGCAACAGGCGCCCCAATTCCTTGCCGGCGCGCAGATCCCGACCACGCTTAACCGGAAATGCCCCCCAGGAACGAAAAATCGCTCCCAGCAAGCGGTGACGAAACAGCTCTTCTTTGGCCGGTGCCCACACCATCTTCCAGGGGCGCTGTTTGAGAATGGCTGCCGGCAGCAGGACGGTATCAAAAGCCGATATATGGTTGGCAACAAACAAAACCCCTCCCTGTGGTGGAACCTGTTCCCCACCGACGATCTGACAGCGGTTAATCACCGTCGCATAAAAGGCGATCACTACAGCGCTGATACCAACCCAGAAGCGCCGTAAAATAGATGTTTTCACGATCTGGCAACTCCTCTTGCACACCAATAGAATGGCAAAAAATAGACATTATGCCGTGTTTTCATTCAACTGTCATGTGATTTCTTTAACCTGGCAAATTATCAGTAAGGTCTGCTATGATGTACAGGTCTGTATCCCTGTTCCCTACCGCCCATACCCTTACGATGAGGTGTTCATGTCCGCACTAACCAGCTTACCAGCCTGGAAGTCCCTGCAGCAGCATTTTGAAGCCATGGAATCCATCCATTTAGGCAACCTGTTCACAGAGGATCCTGATCGTTGCAGGCGTTTTTCTTTTCGCCTGGATGGCACTCTGTTCGATTTTTCCAAGCACCGTATTACTGACAAAACCCTTGAATTGCTTGTTGATCTCGCTCAACAGTGTCTCCTGGAAGACAAAATCAAGGCAATGTTCCGCGGGGACATCATCAATACCACTGAACATCGCGCCGTACTCCATACCGCCCTGCGCAATCGAAGGAACCACCCGATTCTGGTCGATGGCCATGATGTCATGCCGGAGATCAACCGGGTGCTAGGTCAGATGCGGACCTTCAGCGATCAGGTGCGTAATGGTCAATGGCGCGGTGCCACCGGCAAAGCAATTTGCGATATTGTCAATATCGGCATTGGCGGTTCCGATCTGGGTCCCTTGATGGTGACGGAAGCACTCAAACCTTACCGGCATGAGCGCCTCAAGGTTCATTTTGTTTCCAATGTCGATGCCACCCACCTGTGCGACACCTTACGCGAGCTGAACCCTGAAACGACCCTGTTTCTGATTGCTTCAAAAACCTTTACCACCCAGGAAACCATGACCAATGCCCATTCGGCTCGCCGCTGGCTGGTCGAGAAGCTTGCTGACGAAAGTGCGGTTGCCAGGCATTTTGTCGCCATCTCGACCAACCGCGACAAGGTGTGTGAGTTTGGCATTAACCCGGCCAATATGTTTGTTTTCTGGGATTGGGTTGGTGGTCGCTATTCCCTCTGGTCTGCTATTGGCCTGTCCATCGCCCTGTCCATCGGCATGGATCAATTTGAGGATTTGCTCGAGGGGGCACATCTGGCCGATGAGCACTTCAGGACCCAGCCATTTGAAAAGAATATTCCGGTTTTGATGGGGCTGATCGGCATCTGGTACAACAATTTTTTTGGCACTGACTCCCTGGCGATTCTCCCTTATGACCAGTCCCTCCACCGCTTTGCCGCCTACCTGCAACAGGCGGATATGGAAAGCAACGGCAAATCAGTGACCTTAAGCGGTGAATCTGTCGATTATTCAACCGGCCCGATTATCTGGGGGGAGCCGGGAACCAACGGCCAGCATGCGTTTTATCAACTGATCCATCAGGGTACCAAACTGATTCCCAGCGATTTTATTGCCGCGGTGAAAAGCCATAATCCCCTGGATGACCATCAACAATTATTGCTATCCAACTTTATTGCTCAACCTGAAGCCCTGATGCGCGGCAAATCACAAGCAGAAGCACTGCAGGAACTTGAAGCTGAAGGACGCAGCAAAGAAGACATCAAGCTGCTGCTCCCCCACAAGGTTTTCCCGGGCAACCGCCCCAGCACAGCAATCTTGATGGATCAACTGACGCCCCATGCCCTGGGCAGCCTGATTGCCATTTATGAGCATAAAATATTTACTCAGGGGGCAATCTGGAACCTGAATCCTTTTGATCAATGGGGGGTTGAATTGGGCAAGCAACTGGCCAAATCAATCTTACAGGATCTAACCACAGAAGGACCGGTAACCAGTCATGACAGCTCGACAAATGCGTTAATTAACGCATGCAAGACCCTAGATTGAAGCAATATCTGTTCAATTTAATTGTTTTGTATCTGTTCAGCACCGGGCCTTTGAATCCTATGTCAAGGGACGCGATGGTTTCCCGTTGGGTCATCTATGACCGCTTTTTGTCGCCGTCCATGGCGACAAACACCCTTGCCACAGGATCCAAAGGCCCTGCGCAAGGATAAAGCTGAATAGCTAGATTATTTTTTCAATATAGATAGTTTCTAATTTTTGTGAAAGTTACTTGTTTCTGCGACCTGAAGCCGGCTTTTTATGCTTTTTGGTTTTCTCTGTTTTCTTCTTGCGCACGTCATCCCTGTTGCTTTCCGAAATCACCAACGGGCTGAAATCAATCCGTCGTCGAACCGTGTCAACCCGCTCCAGTTTGACCTCCAGAGACATTCCGACGCGAAACTGTTGGCGGCTGCGCTCACCGGTCAATGCCAGGGTGGTTGGATCAAAATGATAAAAATCGCCGGTCAAGGTGCGCACATGGACCAGCCCCTCAACGAGAAGGTCATCCAGCTCAACAAAAAATCCGAATTCCGTTACGGAGGAAATAACCCCGGTGAAGGTTTCGCCCACCCGGTCTTCCATCAACTGACAACGCCGCAAATCGGCCAGATCGCGTTCGGCCTCCATGGCGCGTCGTTCGCGGGTCGAACATTCGGCGCCCAGGGTTTCGAGCAACGCCACCCCCGGCGCACTGTTTTTAGCTGCACCAGTCAGCGCCTGCTTGAGAACGCGGTGCACAAGCAGATCAGGATAACGTCTGATGGGTGAAGTAAAATGACAGTATTCTTCCGCCGCCAACCCGAAATGCCCCTCATTGTGAGGAGTGTAAACCGCCTGCTGTAAACTGCGCAGCAACTGCTCGCTGACTAGACGTCCTTCCGGTTTATCGGCCACCTCGGTCAGCAATTGCTGTAGTGACTGATGAAGATTTTTTCCCAGTACCAAGCCATGTCCGCAATTGGCAGCCAGCTGCTGCAAATCTTCCAGCTTGGCCTCGTCCGGCTCCCCATGTACCCGGTAGAGCAATGGCCAGTCCTGCACTGCTAGATAGTGGGCGACGGCTTCATTGGCCGCGAGCATGAGTTCCTCGATCAGGTGGTGGGCGATGTTGCGCTCAACCTTGACCAGCTCCAGTGGACGACCACTGGCATCAACGCGGATTTCCACTTCGGGCAGATCCAGATTGAGGCTGCCCCGGGCATAGCGCATCTGCATCAGGATCCGGGCCAGCTCCGCCATCTGTTGCAACGACTCCTGAATGCCGGCCGGCACTGCCTCTTTATCGCCGTCTTCGAGGTAGCCGGCAACCTGGGTATAGGTCAGGCGCGCATGACTGTTCATGACGGCCGGGTAACATCGTGTCTTCAGGGTCTTGCCCTCTCGACTGATAATCAGCTCGGCCGTCATGACCAGACGATCAACATCCGGGTTGAGGGAGCAGATACCATTGCTTAACGCCTCCGGCAGCATGGGTACGACAAATCCGGGAAAGTACACACTGGTGCCGCGTTCACGGGCATCCAGGTCGATGGCGCCACGCACCGGCACATAATGGGCAACATCAGCAATACAGACCCACAGGCAATAGTTGCCATTCTGTTGCTTTTCTACGAGCACCGCATCGTCGAAATCGCGCGCAGTTTCGCCATCGATGGTCACCAGGGGCAACTGACGAAGATCGGTTCTGTCGACCAGATCTGCTTCCTCGACCTGAGTGGGTATCGTAGCAACAGCCGCCTGGGTTTCGGCCGAAAAAGCCTCGGGAATTTTTTTACTGCGCAAGACACTGATCACATCAGTATGGGGATCACCGAAACGCCCCAGACGCTCGACTATTTTTCCCTGTGCTGCATGCCCCCGCTCTGCGTACTGTTCAATCAGCACCTCGACCAGATCGCCCTCCTGACAATTCTGCGTCCTTCCAACCCGCACTGGCGGGCCGGCAAAACGATCCTGGGGAACAACCAATCCACCCTCACTGCTGGTCCGCAGCACCCCAACCAGATGTGACCGGGCCCGATCCAGTATCGCCGTAATCACCCCAAAAGGCCGTCGGTCATGGGACGATTGACGCACTTCAAGCTGGACCCTATCGCCATCCATAGCGGAACCGACATACTGAGCCGGAATAAATATATCTTCACGACCAGCTATGCTGACAAAACCATAATCCTGATCGGTACGCTTAAAAATTCCCTCAACAGCCTGCCTGTCAGCATTCAACCTGTAGCTCCCCCGTCGCCGCTCCAACGTTCCGGCAGTGGTCAACTGGTTGAGAGTGTGGGTGAGTTTTTTGCGCTCGGCACCGCGCAAATCAAGAAGCTCCGCCATAGCGCGACGATCGAGTTTTTTGCCGTCAGCCAATAAGGCAAGGATGCGTTCTGTAATCTCTTTCAACCGGATCCTCCTTGATAAACAGCGATCAGAAAAATTCTACACATTCATTGTATAACACGGATACATTTTTGGAAGCTTCCTCATTATTGTCCGACTGTTAAACGTTATTTCAATCGGCACCTTAAATACCGCAAAAAGAAGCAAATGACTTTTCAAACTTACTATTGAATCCTATAAATCAGGGTATTCAGTAAGATTCTATCAACTCGGCTTTTCGGATCAGAATACAATGTGAATCAAAATCCAGGATCATAATTCGAAATCAAAACTTACAAGTTTAGAGCGTAGGTCATGCGGGTTTTCGGATTGTGTTGATCTGCCAGGTTCACTTCTTGTAAACTCAACAAAGACATGATACTGTTTACCCAAGGTAAACCCTGAGCAGTGGTGGAGAAGGAATGCACGTTATTCGTAAGAGGGCTTTCGAGGAAGCGGCTAGAAGGTTTTCCAATGACAAAACAGCAATCATGGACGCTTATCGGGTCTTGAATAATGGTACATTTAACACTCCGGAGGAGCTGAAACAAATATTTCCATCCCTTGACAACTTCAAGTACAAGGACAAGTGGTACGTGATCGACATTGGCGGCAATAATCTGCGGATCTTGGCGATGGTTCTGTTCACCAACCAGAAATTTTACGTCAAGCACATTGTCACGCACGCTGAATATGACAAGCTTTGCAGGAAATATAGAAAGGAGAAACAATGAATACGGCAACAGCAATAAAACTTGAAACTTCGTTTCTCTCTTTCTTCAAGACTGCACACCGGGTAATTGAAATCAAAAACGAAGAAGATTACAAATTTGCTATCGATCTTATTGAGCACTTGATGACGAAGGCTGAGGACCGTGAGGGGGAACCACTGCTTCGTATGATCGACATGGTTGCTGACGCAATCGATAAATACGAAAGCAACCTTGAGAGTATGAGCAGCTTCATCCAGGAAGTTGAGAATTTAGATCCTGGAGTTTCTACCCTGAGGGTGCTCATTAATCAGCACAAATTGTCATATTCCGATCTCAAGGAAGAGATAGGCTCAAAATCTCTGGTATCACAAATCCTGAGTGGGTCGAAGAATTTAACCAGGGCACATATCGCCAATCTGACAAAACGGTTCAGTATCAGTCCTGAGCTATTCTTTTGATTCGACAAGAATCCCAGCTGTGTAATGGGTAAAAGGAACATATCCCACTGCAGGAACCAGCCTTAACCCATCGCCTTTCAACAGATGAAAATATGTCAACAAAGGCAAAGGCGACAAGAAACGTGCAGATTACGGGAGCTATATCTGATGCCGAAACCCAGTAAACATTTCAATAAGCCATTCTTTGCCGACCTGAGCGAGGTCATCATCACCGGTAACCTGAATCCGTGACTGATTGTACTTAAAAAACACCTTTGATCTTTTTCAATCATCTGATTTTATTATGCTTTTCTGCTATTATTGCGCCGTATTGAAATTCACCCAAGGAGTTTTGTTGTGACATTTCCCCGGTTCAAGCTTGAGTAGTCTGACAAAGAGTTCTACACCTCAACATCCGGTCCGGCGTTGGTTGGTATTGCGCTGAATCGCTTTACCAAACTGGCTTACCAAACGGACAAGGCCGCTCCCAAACGAGGCATTGCCACAGCGGATGTGCTACGCAGCTATCTGGGCCTGCTGTGCCGGGGGAAGAGCGATTTTGCCGCCATCCATCCTTTTTTTGAGGAGGATGAATTCTTCCGTCATTCCCTGGGACCGACCAAGGTTCCCTCACCGAAAACTCTACGCCAGCGGCTGGATGAGTTTGCTGAGATCCTGCGGATCATGGTGGATGCCGGCATGGTTGAGTTTCTGAAGAAATCCCAGGCGCAGTTGACCCCGCTGGGGACGGATAACATGGACGAAGATTAGTAATCACGCTTTACTTTGACACGCCCGCAGCCCTGCCCTACATTCTGAGACAGAGCTGTTTTGTTTTCTCCGGAGATCCAATGTTTACCTTACCGGCACTGACAATACTCACGATTCATCTGTTGATTGCACTAGAATTGATTTATCGTGCCCGTCATCTGATCAACCTGCGCCAGGTTACTCCCCTTGCGCCCTCACAACTCCCTCCCCTGTCAATCATTGTTGCTGCCCGCAATGAAGAAGAACAGATGGAAGCGGCTCTGACGTCTTTACTGCAAATCGATTACCCCGAACTCGAGATAATTGTCGTCAATGATCGCTCCAGCGATGGCACCGGCAAAATTCTGGCGCAGATGACGACAAATCACCCGCAACTGAAGACGCTTACCATTGATGATTTGCCCGACGGCTGGCTCGGAAAAAATCATGCCCTGTGGCAGGGCAGCCGAATTGCCGGCGGCAATCTGCTGCTTTTCACCGACGCTGACATCATCATGGCCCCTGAGACCTTGCAAAAGGCGGTCAGCCTGCTGGAACAACAACAAATCGATCATCTTGCTGTCAGCCCGGGGTTGAAAATGCCTGGAATGCTGCTGACGCTGCTTGCTGCCTGTTTTGGATTTTTTTTCGGCCTCTATACCCGCCCGTGGAAAGTCGCCGATCCGCGCAACCGTTGCCACATCGGCGTTGGCGCATTTAATCTGGTTCGTGCTTCCACTTACCGGCAGATTGATGGCCACCGCCGCATCCGCCTGCGCCCCGACGATGATCTGAAACTGGGTAAAATCATCAAAGACGCCGGCTTTCGGCAGCAATTTGCCTATGGTCACGAACTCATTAACGTGCAGTGGTATGGCAGTTTCAGGGAGATGGTTGTTGGCCTGGAGAAAAACCTCTTTGCCGGATCCGACTACCGAATAGGGGCAACCCTTGGCGGCATCGCAGTGGCTTTGACCCTGTTCGTCTACCCCTATGTGGCTCTGCTTTTAACCAGTGGCACCACCCGGCTACTATCACTATTGAGCGTACTGACCTTGAGCCTGCTGATAGGGATCAGCGCGCGGCGCTTTAACACCACCTACCGGCAACTGCTCAGCTTTCCCTTTGCCGTGGTAGTGCTGTGCGCCATCTCATTGCGGACGATGCTACTCAACCTGCTGCAGGGCGGAATCTATTGGCGCGGCACATTTTACCCCTTGGCGGAGTTGCGTAAAAATCGCGTTTAAACCGAAGTTTATGCAAAGAGATGGTCACTCCTGAATGCCTTTATCGGGAATCCAGTCTGTAAGTTCGTGAAAATCTGGATTCCCGACCAAAATCGCTTCGGGAATGACGTTTCAAGGGTTTACGCAAAAGACACAACGGGAAACATCTTTATGGTCAGCGAATTGCTGCTGATAATCGTCGCATTTTTCACCTCGACCCTGACGGCAGTGGTCGGACTTGGTGGCGGCTTACTGCTGCTGGCGGTCATGGCGATCATGCTACCACCCATCGCGGTGATTCCGCTTCATGGCATGGTACAACTGTGCAGCAATCTCACCCGTGCCTGGTTTGGACGCAGCGACCTGGTCATTGGCCCGGTCATCCCCTTTGCAATTGGTGTAGTGTTAGGTGGCGTGTCTGGTTTCCCCGTATTGCAGTCGTTTCCGGCCGCAGTTCTTCCCATTCCCCTCGGGCTGTTTATCCTGCTGCTGACCTGGCTCCCGCAAGGGCCGGCAACCCTCAAGCTACCGGGCAAGTTTTTCACCCTGGGACTGGTCAACGGCTTTATTACCCTGTTCGTCGGTGCCACCGGTCCATTAAATATGCCGGTACTGCTGCGCCACGGACTTAGCAGCAGTCAGGCGGTCGCCACCATGGCCGCCCTGATGACAGCTGTACATCTGGTGAAGATTGCCATCTTCGGTCTGATCGGCTTCGCCTTTGCTTCCTACCTCCCCCTCATTGCCGGGATGGTTATCTCTGTAACTGCCGGTTCCTGGTTCGGCACCAGAATACGACGTCGCGCCCCCGGAGATTTTCTGCGTTGGGTGATTAAATTTCTGCTGACGGTGCTGGCGCTGCGCATGATCTGGATGGCACTGTGATTTGATGTAAATTGGGTGTAATGATGGAGGATCTAACCACCCCGTCGCTTCGCGCCACCCCTCCAAAGGAGGGGAATTTAACTTCCTCTTCGTTTTTTTATCTTCAGGGGACAGATTTTACTACTGGAGGGCTCATGAGCAGGCTTGGTAGAAAGCAACAGGAGAAGCAAACGACCTCTAAAAACGAGGATACCAGTTCCCCTCCTCCGGAGGGGTGGCAGGCGCAGCCTGACGGGGTGGTCAAACGCAACACCAAGTCATCCAAGTCTCTTCCCTACAATCCTGCACTTCGCGAACGAGCTCGTGAACTCCGCAAGGCAGGAATGCTACACGAAGTATTACTGTGGCAACATTTAAAAAAGAAACAGTTACTTGGACTTGATTTTGACCGGCAAAAAATTATTGGTAACTATATCGTGGATTTTTTCTGTGCCGGCGCGTCGTTGGTCATTGAAATCGATGGCAGTAGCCATGAAGACAAAGCAGAATACGATCAAGAACGTGATGCCTATTTGGAAGGACTTGGATTGCGTGTATTGCATATCAGGGCGAAAGATGTTTTACAGAATTTAGATGCAGTGATGGAGGACTTGAGGACCACCCCGTCGCTTCGCGCCACCCCTCCGGAGGAGGGGAATTAATAACTGACAGACGATAAATTTGTTTTTCATTGAAGAACAGCAGCATCTGCCAAAACAGTCGACAAACCGCAAACCCGAGGGAACAGCAAGCGACAAATTCCCCTCCTCCGGAGGGGTGACAGGCGCAGCCTGACGGGGTGGTCAAACACACAGCAGCCACTTCTCATCTCAGCAACACCGACAACGGCCGGTCCCCATCGATCACAATTTTTCCACTCAAATACACCAAACCCGGCACCAGCACCCCCCAGACGATCGCCAATACAGTAATCGACCAGGGCAATGACCAACTGAACTCAGCCACGCCAAACCGCACACCGGCAAGATAAGCAAGCGGTCCGCCAATCGCGCCCAGCAGTCCGGCCGGAACCAGCCGTTTTTTCAACCAGTGAAGACTGTGATTGAACAATGTCGCCAGGGCGATCCAGATACATCCCAGCCACAAGGGGATCGGAAAGCGATCTTCGGCAAAGATGAAAAAACCCGACTGGCGCAAGGTCCCGTCGACCACCATACCAATGAGCAACACCAAAAAAGCCAGCACGAGGTCGGTTTTTGGTAACGGCGTTAGCAGAAAATGCACAAAAATCAGGACAAAAGCCAACCATGCCAGCGATTCCCCACCCATCACCGCAATGAACCAGATCAGCTGATAAATGGCGATATTCAGCAGCGGATTCATGGTCTGGAGATGGGCTGCAGGTAACCGGGGCGGGTTGCCGTCAATTGCACAACACTGATGCTTCTTTCGCGAAATCCGCCCTCACAATAACAGAAATAGTATTTCCATAAGCGCTTGAACCTTTCATCATACCCTATTTGTTCAATTTTCTTGAAGTTTGCAATAAAACGATCATGCCAATCTTTTAAGGTTCTGGCATAGTCCAGACCAAAATCTTCGAGACCGCGCACCACCATGTCCGTTTTTTCGCTCACCAGTTTCAGCAAGTGCTGATTGGACAGTAGACAACCACCAGGGAAAATGTACTCCTGGATAAAATCGACACTGTCCAGATAACGCTTGTAGAGTTGATCCTGAATGGTAATCGCCTGCACCAACATCATGCCATCCGGTTTGAGCAGACGTGTACATTGCGCAAAAAATTGCGGCAGATAGCGAAATCCCACTGCTTCGATCATTTCTATACTGACGAGCTTGTCGTAGGTACCTTCCAGATCGCGGTAATCCTGTTTCAACAGGGTGATGCGATCTTGCAGACCGGCCGCGGAGATCCTGCGGCCAGCTTCTTCATACTGAGCATCGGAAATGGTCGTGGTCGTAACCTGACAGCCGTAATGGGTCGCAGCATGGATGGCAAAACCTCCCCAGCCACTGCCGATTTCAACGACACGGTCGCCAGGACGCAGATCAAGGCGGCGGCAGATGTGGTCGAGTTTATAAACGGCGGCTTCTTCAAGGCTGCTCTCAGCGTCGGGGTAAATCGCCGCTGAATACATCATGGTCGGGTCGAGAAAACTTTCGTACATGCGGTTGCCGAGGTCATAGTGGGCAAGGATATTTTTTTTGGAGCCGGAGCGATTATTTGGTCGCAGCAGATGCTTCGCCCGCTGCCAGGGGCGCGCCAGCCAGGCCCAGCGTTCTTCCAGCCGATCGAGGAGTTTACCGTTGCGCGCGACGATGCGCACCAGGGTGGTCAAACAGTCCACATCCCAGTCACCAGCGACATAGGATTCCCCGGCGCCGATGGAGCCACCGAAAACCGCTGTGGGATAAAAGACCGGATTATTGACCCGGATCTGCGCGTGGAAATCGGCGTCGTGGCCGAAGGTCACCCGCTGATCGCCTTCAATCAAGCTGATCTGTCCGTAGTGCAGGTGCTGCAATAAACGATGCAACATGGTGCGTGACCAGGCTTGTGCCCTGGTGACTCTCATTCCCTTTTCAATCATCATGCGCGAACTTGCCGTTGAAGAAATCATGACAACTCCTTTCGATACGGAACGTAAGGAACTTTTTTCAGATACAATCTAAGCGCCTGCCAATAGATTCCCGCCAGGATCGACAGGGTCATCACCGGTTTGCGGAACAACTGCCGGCGCACCGACGACAAGGTCAGGGGCTGGCGCTTCAGGTTGATCAGCGCCCGGAACAGATGACCACGCTCATCATCAACATCGATGACAATTCTTGCATTATCTTGCGGTGGTTCAATCTGCCAGCGATAGTGTTGCTGGACCGGGTTAAAGGGCGACACATGAAAAGCCTTGGGGTTTTCGCGCTGATTCAGTCCCGGATCCAGCAGATGGGCATAATGATGACGCTGGTTCCATGGGGTGTTCGATACCTCGGCAAGCATGTGGGTGCAATGGCCAACAAGATCGTAGCCGAAGTAAAAATTGACCGGGCTGAAATATAATCCCAGGGTGCGCAGATTCAGCAGCGCGCACACAGTGCCGGTCACCGGCACGCCGGTCAATTCGAGCAGCCGCTGTTTGACCGACAGGTGCAAGGGCTCATCTGCCGGCCCCAGATAATCGGAGCGCAAAAACCGACTTAAGGCAACGTGTTTGACCGAAAACCAGCGGCCGAGATCGGGCACTTCATCAACCTGTTCGAGGTCGAGAAACCACATGAAAAAAGGGTAGGAAAAGCTGTGCTGACGCGGAATAAAGCGCTGGTGCGTCACTCGCCCGACGTAAAGAGCTGAGCTCATGGCGACACCCCCAGAGCAGAGCAGACGCGCAGAGCGCTCTGCACGCCATCTTCATGGAAACCGTTGTGCCACCAGGCCCCGCAATAGTGGATCCGGTCAATACCGGAGATAGTAGACCACTGCTGCTGGGCGGCGATGGATTCCAGATCAAAGATTGGATGGTCATACTGGTAACGGCCAATGACCGCCGCCGCTGGAACCTCCTCGTTCAGGGTGACCAGGTAGGCATGTTTTTTCTCCAGACGTTGCAAGCGATTCATGTAGTAGGTGACCGTTGAGCCCCCCAGTCCCGGCTGCTGCAGATGATAATTCCAGCTCGCCCGGGCGCGCGGGGTTTGGGGTAACCAGCGCTGGTCGGTATGCAGAATCACATCATTGGCAGAAAAACGAAAAGCGCCGAGGATCTGACGTTCAGCCGTGGTGGGCTCAGCAAGAAGACGCAGGGCCTGATCAGCATGACAGGCCAGCACCACCTCATCGAAACTATACACCTGATCGCAGGCCACCAGCTTGACGGTATCGGGCTGCCGCTTGATCGACGTCACCCTGCTGGCGCGATGAATCTCATCTTTAAAGGGAGCGGTCAACGGCTCAATATAGCTGCTCGATCCCCCCTTGATGGTGTACCACTGGGGACGGTCAACCAGATTGAGCAGGCCGTGATTTTCAAAAAAACGGACAAAAAAGAGCAGCGGCAATTCGCGCGTCTGCTCTAAATCCGTCGACCAGATCGCCGAGATCATCGGTAGCAGGTAATTATCGATAAACAGGGCACCGTAGCTCTGGCGATCGAGAAATTCACCCAGGGTCAGCGTCGCAGGAGCCCCGGCAGCGGCCAGCCGAACCTGGCGGTTGAAGCGGACAATATCCGCCAGCATACGCCAGAAACTGACGTTGACCAGATTACGCCGCTGGGCAAACAAACTGCTGAGGTTATTGCCGTTGTATTCCAGGCCGATCGCCGGATTACACACGGAAAAACTCATCTCAGTGGGTTGATAATCCACTCCCAATTCGGTCATCAAACGGATAAAGCCTGGATAGGTACGATCATTGAAAACAATAAAACCGGTGTCGATGGCGCTCTGTTCTCCCTGCCAGTCAACCCTGGTGGTATGGGTATGACCACCCAGGCGACTATCCGCTTCAAACAGGGTCACCTGATGTTTGCGGCTCAAATAATAGGCAGTGGTTAAGCCGGCGATACCGGAGCCAACGACAGCAATACGTTTCATCATCTGACCATCTTTCTGGCTAGAGCAAGCCAAAGTGAACGTGGCAGCAGTGACAAGAGTTTCATCGTACCGGTAAAGCGTTTGGGGAAATGAATCTCCTTTTTGCCGGCGGCGATCCCTTTGCGGATCGCCGTGCTGGCCTGCTCCACCGTGACCAGACAGGGCATGGGAAAATCGTTGCGATCGGTCAAGGGCGTTTTGACGAAACCGGGAGCAACGTGGCTGACGCGGATCCCTTCTGCCGCCAGATCGATGCGCAGGGTATCGAGCATGTAAGCTACCGCCGCCTTCGAGGCGCCGTAAGCCTCGGCACGCGGCAAGGGCAGATAGGCGGCGGAAGAGCCGATGCCGACCAGATGGGGATTTTTGCCTCGACGCAGTGCCGGCAAAGCGCCTTCGATGGAGTGGGCCAGCGATTCAACGTTGGCACGCATCACTCGCGCCACCAAGGCACTATCGAAGGCGGGCAGATCGATATATTCGCAGTTGCCGGCTGAAAGGATCGCCAGATCAAGGGTCTCAAGACCGGCAAACCACTCCAGCGTCGCCTCACGGTCTTCCAGGTCAACCTGAGCGGAATGAATCCCCAGCGTCTCAAGCTCGGCCAGCGCTGCCGGTGAACGCCCCAAAGCCCACACTTCATGCCCCGCGGCATGGTAATCAAGAACCAGTTGCCTGCCGATACCCGAGGTTGCTCCGGTAATCAGGATGTTCATGCCGCAAACCTCCTTTTGACTGCCCGCACCAGCGGGCCCAGCAGGGGTAACCGCTCGTACAGCAATGCGCCCAGGTCGAAGTAATCGCGGTGCTCATCAACCCGGCCATCAGCAGCAATGTGCAGATAACTGATACCGGGCACCTCGACCTCGGCACCGCGGTTCAAACGTGGATGGCGCAGATGCATCACCCATTGCACGTACACCTGGTCGCCGCCGCCACAGGGTTCGGCAAAATCAAAGCTGATATACTCAACATGGGTGTACAGTCCAGCAAAATAATCACGCAGGGCCGCCAGCCCGTTCAAACTGTGGGCCGGATCACTGAAGCGCACATCAGGACTGTAGATCTCGTCAAGCAGCTCAAGGTTGTCGCGATTCAAGCGCTGGTAGATGCTTAAAAAATGTTCCAATACCATCACTACCCTCGCCCGTTAGTCAGTGAAGCCAGCAACCGGTTACGTAATCCCGCATCCAACGGTTGCTCGGCATCCAGCCAGATCCCGGCATAAAGAATAGCAAATTCCGGGGAAATAACACTGACCAGCACCTCATCATTGAAAATCAGTTGGGTCAATTGACGCTCAGCATCGTAGCAGAGACGATAATGATCCCCCTTGGCAACATCGCGATAGGCTTGATGGAGCCGGTCAATCTGCGTCCGGTAGCTTGCAAGCGCGCTTTGGGAATATTGCCGCGACAGGATCTCTTCAGCGGCAGTGACAAAATTCTCAGCGGTCAACGCCACCTTGTAGGTCAGACGCAGACAAAAAGAACGCTGCGCTTGCAGCACATCACTCTGCACCGCGTCTGCCGGCGCCAGCAGCTCAGCGTCATAGACACGAATGAAACCCATGTAGCGAACATTGCCTTCACCGCGAACAACCATACCATCTGCAGGGTCAGCATGAGCCTGTGCCATCGCTAACAGCAGGAACAATGGCAACAGCAGCAAAATTTTATAGTAACTATTCAGCGCCATCCTTGGCGCAGGTTCGGGGGTCCTG
>NZ_JCBCBS010000127.1:0-1412 GCF_059864205.1 Pelovirga sp. | reverse complement strand
GAGCCGTGAGCCGTGAGCCGTGAGCCGTGAGCCGTGAGCCGTGAGCCGTGAGCAGACGCCACCCCTGACGGAAGTTCATGCCTGTGTCAACCTGTAATGCCTGTGTCAACCTGTAATGCCTGTGTCAACCTGTAATGCCTGTGTCATCCTGCGCGCAGTCGCAGGATCCAGATTGGTAGCAGGAATGACACAATGAAAAACTTTATAGCCGCAGATGAACGCAGATGAACGCAGATAGGGACCAAGACGTGCTTGGCATTGATCTGCGTAACATCTGCGTGTATCTGCGTTCCCTATTGTTTTCAGGTTGAAAAGAGCGGTGAGCGGTGAACAGTGAGGGGTGAACAGTGAGGGGTGATGCTTTACCCTTAAAAAGGTTTTCTCTGCGACTCTCCCTCTCTGCGGCTCTGCGTTAAATCTTATTGCCCTTAAATTGAAAGGAATGGTGGTATGACATTGATAGGACGCTGCTTGCTGGTGGTGGTATTGATGGGGGTTCCGCTGAGCGGGTTTGCTGAGATTGTACGGCCCGGAGTTACTGATAGGGTCAGTGCTGAGGTCCTGTTCGCTGATCTGGCGCAGGCCGATGTGGTATTTGTTGGTGAATCCCACGAAAAGCCGGAGCATCGCCGGTTGGCAGTGGCGATTATCCGTGGGGTACAGCGGCACAGCGCTGAGCTGACCATCGGCCTGGAGATGTTTGAGCACGGTGCCCAGGGGG
The DNA here is from genome assembly GCF_059864205.1 of Pelovirga sp. Lineage (NCBI taxonomy): Bacteria > Pseudomonadati > Thermodesulfobacteriota > Desulfuromonadia > Geobacterales > Geobacteraceae > Pelovirga > Pelovirga sp. Next base: position 691 of record NZ_JCBCBS010000127.1, on the reverse strand, counting down.
CGCTTGATGCCTGGCTGGCGGGGGAACTGGACGAGGAGGGGTTTCGTGAGGTGTATGCCGAAAACTGGTCGTACCCCTGGGAGCACTACAGCGAGTTGCTGCTGTTTGCCCGTGAGTACAACATCCCGTTGCTGGCGCTGAACAGTGACCGTAACGTCATCCGCAAGGTCGGCCGCGAAGGGTTCGCGGCCCTTGATTTTGATGATTTGTTGCGCGTCCCCGCCGCCATCAGCGCGACCCTCAACCCGACCTACGACGCCCTGATGGAGGAATTTTTCCGCCCCTCCTTCGAGGCCGTAACGCGCGAGCGTAATTTCAGCTATTTCAAGCAAGCACAGGGGGTGCGCAACAGCGGCATGGCCCTGACCATCGCCCGCTACCTGAAGCAGCATCCACAGCGCACCCTGATCAGCCTGGCCGGTATCTGGCACAGCATCAACAGCAGCGTACCGGTGCAGTTGCAGGAAGGCGGCCTGACCACCCGGGTGGTGCTGCCGCCGGCAGAAGGGTTCGCCGCCAACGACCCCCGCACCGCCACCGAGGTCGATTACCTGATCGACGATGGCGGGCTGTAGGCAGCAAATACGGGGACATAATACCAATAAAGTGGGGTATTGGTTTATGTCCCCGTATTTGCTGGGACGGAGGGGAATCAGGGCGCGATGAATGGTGCCCTGATTGATGGATATGT
>NZ_JCBCBS010000100.1:0-3206 GCF_059864205.1 Pelovirga sp. | reverse complement strand
CCCCCTGGTTCCTGCCAACTCGCGATGAAGAATGGAGACTGAGGTCAGCTTTCCGCTTGCAGATTGCTCATCTGCCTGCTATAGAATTAAGTATGCTTTTCCTACCTTATCAATGAACTATCATCAACAACCTACTATGTCAGGAGAGACCCATGACCGATCAACCACACCATGCCATTGAGACCCTGCTCCTCCATGCCGGTCAGCAACCCGACCCGACAACCAGGTCGCGAGCAGTGCCGATTTACCAGACAACTTCTTACACCTTTGACTCCGCCGATCATGCCGCTGATCTTTTTTCCCTGAAACAGCTGGGCAATATTTATACTCGCCTGATGAACCCGACCAGCGATGTTCTTGAACAGCGCCTGGCAGCCCTTGATGGAGGGGTCGGCGCTCTGGCGCTGGCTTCCGGCTCGGCGGCCATCACCCTGGCCATCATGAACCTGGCGAAATCCGGCGACAACATCGTATCGGGCCGCGCCCTCTACGGTGGCACCTACAATCTCTTCAACCATACATTTAAACGCATGGGTTTATCTGTCCGTTTTGTCGACAGTTCTGATCCTGCCAACATTGCCGCAGCTATCGATAAAAACACCAAAGCGGTTTACATTGAAGTTCTTGGCAACCCGCAGAACAATGTTGATGATTTTGAAGCTATCGCAGCTGTTGCCCACGGACATGGCCTGCCCCTGATTGTTGACAATACAGTTGCCACCCCGTACCTGTTCCGACCCATCGACCATGGTGCGGATATCGTCTGTTATTCCCTGACCAAGTTCATCGGTGGTCATGGTACCAGCATCGGTGGCGCGGTGGTGGACAGCGGGCGTTTCGACTGGTCGAGTGGACGTTTCCCGGAATTTACAACACCTGATCCCAGCTATCACGGTCTGGTTTACCACGAAGCCCTGGGCAACCTCGCCTATATCCTCAAAATGCGCCTGACCCTGCTGCGCGATATGGGCCCGTGCATCTCCCCGTTTAATTCATTCCAGATACTCCAGGGGCTGGAAACCCTGCATGTGCGCATGCCGCGCCACTGTGAAAACGCCCTCAAACTGGCAACCTGGCTGAGCAATCATCCGGCGGTTGCCAACGTCAACTATCCGGGACTGGCGAATCATCCCGACTATGAGCGGGCGCAACAATACCTGCCCAAGGGGCAAGGAGCCATATTGACCTTTGAGATCAAGGCCGGCCTTGATGCCGGTAAAAATTTCATCAACCAGGTCAAACTGGCCAGCCATCTGGCCAACATCGGTGATGCGAAAACCCTGGTCATCCACCCGGCCTCAACCACCCACTCCCAGTTGACCGCTGAGCAGCAACTATCTGCCGGGGTGACACCGGGCATGATCCGTGTCTCAGCCGGGATCGAACACATTGATGATCTGATCGCTGACTTTGATCAGGCATTGCAAGGCTGACCAATCGCCCTTAGCGCAATGTCAATAAAGTCATCTGTGGTCAGACCGTGGGTGAAGTTATAAGACAAAAGCAAACTTGACCATCGGCGCTCCTTTGTTTACAATATGTAAACAAAGGAGACCTTCAATGACCAAACCAAAAGATCCGGCGATTGTTGCTCTGAAAGCCCTGATCAAAAGTCGTGGGCTGACTTACGCTGACCTGCGCCAGGAGATCGGATCAAGAGGCTATGTCTCTCTGATTCTGTCCGGTGAACGAAGCCTCACCAAAGGACACATTCAAAAACTTACTGCCAGATTTGGTATACCGCCGGTTGTTTTTTTCGATCAGCAGGCCGCCAATCTCTTCGCCGGTCGTAAAATCAAGGTACCGGTTGTCGACCTGCTTAACCCTGATGTCGAGCCGGATCCGGAAAACATGGATGCCCTGCTCTACGATGTCGCTCTAAAGGCTACCCGAAAGGCACAAAAAGCTCATAAAACCTTGATGAATAGTTTGCGCGATGCGGTCCAGAAGGCTGTTGCCTGATGCCACCCACGCACCAACCGGTCATTGTAGTCATCGCCGGGCCGAACGGTTCCGGCAAAACCTCATTAACACAAGATCTTCGTCTTCACCAGTGGGTCGCCGGTGAAGGGTGTATTTATGTTAACCCGGATGATATTGCCCAGGAAGTGTACGGGGACTGGAATTCCACCGAGGCGACGATAAAAGCAGCCAACCAGGCCGACAGGATGCGCGAACAGTGTCTTGAACAAAAAAACAGCCTGGTCTTTGAAACCGTTATGTCGGCTGCGAACAAGGTCGATTTTTTGCGCCGCGCCAAACGCGCCGGTTATTTTATTCGATTGTTTTTCGTCGGGACCAACTCTCCAACCATCAATGCCGCCAGGGTTGCCCAACGGGTGACGGAAGGTGGCCATACCGTACCGATCGAAAAGATTATCAGTCGCTACAGCAAATCTATCGTTAACTGTGCAGTCGTTGCCCGCTTCGTCGATCGCACCTACGTTTACGACAACTCCATCGACGGACAAAAAGCATCCAGGCTATTTCGTGCCGTTGATGGAAAAGTTCACAAAATTTATCAGGAAAATATTAACCAGTGGGCACAGATCGTACTCGACACCCTGGAACATGAATAAAGCTATGACAAACGCTAACGAAGCCTCCGCACCACCCTTCCATATTGTCCTGATCGAACCGGAAATTCCACCCAATACCGGCAACATCGGCCGCCTGTGCGCGGCGACCGGCAGCTGGCTCCATCTGGTCGGCCCGCTGGGGTTCTCCATCGATGCCAAGCAGGTGCGTCGCGCCGGTCTTGATTACTGGCCTCATGTTAAGCTGCGACGCTGGGATTCATTTGAACAACTCCAACAGGAGTTCCCCGAAGGCAGATTCTGGTACACCTCAAAAAAAGCGCAGAAGAACTACACGCAAGTTCAGTTTACGGCGGGTGACTTTATCGTGTTCGGCAAGGAAACCATGGGGTTGCCGGAAGAGATGATCGAAGCGGTCGGCGACCAGGCGATCCGCATCCCGATCTTTTCACCAGTAGTACGCAGTTTGAACCTGGCCAATGCGACGGCGATCATTCTGTTTGAGGCGTTGCGGCAGACGGGGAGGCTTGGGTAGTGGGTAGTGGGTAGTGGGGGTTTTTCCATTTACGATGAAGTCCGGTCAGCAATCTGCCGACCCTATCACGCAATTCGCCTACGGAATTTTCCGATGGTAAAAACCCCAGCATTACAGCAATTTTCACCTGTGTA
>NZ_JCBCBS010000089.1:0-3699 GCF_059864205.1 Pelovirga sp. | reverse complement strand
TTAAAGCCCGATATGCCTCTCCAAAGCATTTTTGCATCAAAAGACGATAGTCATCTAATCCTTTGCCTTGCGCACTGTTGTTGTTTGCCCCAGTAAATGGTCATAGATTGTCTAACTATATGGAACCATTAGATAGATTGTCACATCAATGGACTTTTGTCACACCGTGACCGGCACTCGCCGGTCACGGTGGTAGTGTTAAAAAGGTTCTTCTTCCTTCGGATGTGATCTGGAATCAGCCATATCCTGGTACGCTTGATGCGTGTTGATGATGTTCCGCAGGCTGGCCGCCATCAGACTCATCACCAGTTGTTCCACCAGGGCCGTTAACTCATCGAAGGTCGTTTCAGTATTCTGATCCTCGTAGATATTCATCGTAATACCTCGCTTAAAATATTTCCGTACTGGCTGCCTGGACATGCTCGGCGGTCACCACGCTTGACTCGTTTCTGGCAGCAACAATGAGTGCGCCCCGGGCCATGAAGTTGGCTTTGCGATAAAGTCCTCCTGAACCTTGATGAACAGCGGTCACGGCAGCCTCCTCAAACAGCATGCGGTCACAGCCGGCAATCTGCAGGTGATGGCGCAGATAGTTTTCCATGGCACAGCGATCGATACCGGCCAGGTGGCAGCGAGTGACGACCCGTGAAGCCAGAGGCTTGCTGGCACGGTAGCTGAGGTTGTCCACCAGGTTGGCCTGACCGGCGAGAATGACCGGCAGGTAAGGTTTGGAATCCTGCTCGAACTGAGTCAAGGTGTGGAGCTCGGCAAAGACATCGAGGCGTAAGAGGGACGCTTCGTCGATGACCAGCAGGGTTTTCATCTTCTTGCCGGTGACCAGATCAAGAATCTGCTGTTTAATCCGGTACGCCATCATGGCCCGTGAAGCACCGGCCTTGGTAATGCCCAACGCGGCGAGGATCTGGCGGTAGAGTTCGAGGATCGACCCGGAGCAGGCGGTCACGGCAATCACCTGGTATTCGGCAGGGTGCAGGCCACCGATCAAGTAGCGCAGGATGGTTGACTTGCCGCTGCCGATGTCGCCGGTGATCAGAGCAACACCACCCATGTGCACGGCGTAATCGATTCGCTCTTTGGTGGCGGTGATGACCGGCGTCACCAGGATGTCTTTACGCGGCAGGTCGGCACCAAAGGGGTTTTTACTCAATCCAAACGTATGACGACACACATCCATGATCAGCCCTCCCATACTTGGCCGCTGTGTGGCGTACTTGTGCCAAACAGTTCGATCTGACCGTTCTTGTCGCGTTTGACCCGGGCATTGACATGCAGATCAATGAGCTTGAGCACTCCATAAGACTGCCCCTGGTGGCGAATCTCGACCTGCTCTGGGGTGCGTTCATGATAAAGCAGTTCGACCCGGTGGCCGATCAGATCGACCGGACCTTCGTACAGACGTTTGTCAATAACGATGGAACGATCCTTGTTGACCCGGCGATAGACGGTTTTACGAAAATAATCACTGAGGTTCGCAGGCGCTGAACGCAGGCAATGCAGCCCGGCAGCGAACCGTTTGTGGGGCGTCTGTCCGGTGGACCCATGGGGACGCTGGTGGTACTGGTCATCCAGCCAGGCACTGAAGGCGACGTTAATCTCTTGCAGACTCTGCCCTTTGAAGCCGGGTAAGAACTGGGTGCGCACGGTGCGCAGATAGCGTTCAATTTTACCTTTTCCTTGGGGCTGGTAGGGTTTAGCGTGGATCAGGGCAATTCCTAAAGCTGCCGAGGTATATTCAAGCTGCCGGGAACGATACGCGGAACCATTATCGACATACAGCTTGCGTGGCAATCCGCGTCTACTCAAGGCCTGGTAAAAAGCATCCTGGAAGCAGGCCAGGGATTCGGATGGATAAAACGCAGCGTGTGGAATCAGGCGGGAGTGATCGTCAATAAAAGCGATCAGATAACACTTGCGGCGTTTGCCGTCACAGTCGAGCACCGGCCCATGGAGAATGTCCGATTGCCACAGGTCGTTGGGCAGTTCGGCTTCAAACTTGCGCCGGTCCGCCTGTGGTGCTTCGTCAGCAGCCATCAGTTTGTGCTGACGCAAAAAGCGGTACACCGAACTTAAGCTGACAGACCGTCCGCCGTTGACCAACTGGCGCTGATGGAGTATCCGGGTGAGTTCCGGAACGGGCATTTTGCGCATCTCTTTGCGCAAGGCGATCAGGGCCAGACCAGTTTCCTCGTCAATGGCGCGGGTCTGTCCCTGATCGTTACGATCCTGGGGATAAAGAGCTTCCAGTCGTTGTCCCTGTTCCAGGTAACGGGTAATCCAGCGAATCAGGGTACTGCGGCTGACCCGGGTCCGGCCGCTCTGAGGAATCTGCCATTTGCGCGCGCACTTCTCCTGTAGCAGGGCCTCCCGCTCCCCGCGATCCAGGCGTGTCGCGCCGACGAACTCGGCAATCAGGCCGTAGCGGAAGACGGCCACCTCTTGTTTCTGCTGTTCTGTCATAAGATCTCCTGCTGGCAAGGGTTTGCCAACCTCTACATCAGCAGGAGCACCACCTACCAGAGCAGATACCACTGGGGTGCCCAAAAAGCACCGGCCTGGTCAATTTAACTGACGCGGGCGACCGGGATCAGACGGCGTGTCAGCAATTGGTCGTAGCCCTGAAGCAGTCCTTTGGACCAGGTGTTGGTCAGATGAATCTGAATCTGTTGTTTCAAATTCAGCAGCCAGTGGCGCAAGCGGGAGCGCGGGAACGCCAGAGGGGGCCAACGTCCCTGATGAACGCGATGAGTCAAGCAGGTGACAATAACCGCTATACAGCTACGGATCCGGGGGAAATAATCGGCAGGACGTGCGGTGATGACACAACGGCACAAAGGACAACGATAGCATTTCATCGGCAGGGCCTCAGCAAAACCAGCGAAGTAGCGCAGCGCGTAACCGTGGCCCCAGATCCGCCACTGGTGACAACGTGGGCAGGAGTCCGGACGGGGCCAACGAAAATTTTTGCCCTGCTGCTGAATTTGCTTGAGATCAACCGCAACGGACCATATCATGATCACTCCGGTTAAAGGGGCTGTAACCCCGAAAGCAAAAAGGGCGGAGAGTTCTACGAAAACTCTCCGCCCGCTTTATTTTAACGACCGCATAAAGAGCCTTATCTGAAGGCTCAGATAATCTGACACCCTGCGGTCATTGGTCAACACATTCTGACAATTTCATACCCTCTCTAAATCATTTTTCGTGGCAATCAACACCACTGATGTTTACCAATATCTAAAATCTAGGAAAAAAATTACGGCTTGGACTCACACGAATTTATAGAAACAATCCCACAGTAAAAAACTCGAGTGCTTCCGAGCTATAAACATATCTTGCATGAAATAGATCAAATCAATGCGACAAGTAAAAATGCAAATCAATGTCATTCATTCCCTAAATTTTTTCCAGTAAAGAGACTTATTATATTTCATCCTTGCGGTAAGCGCTTGACCATAGCTCAATCGACAAATTAGTATTCGTTGACAGTAGAACGTGCATCTCCGCAGCTCTCAGGAGCTTCCGCTAACGATTACGAGCAAAGTGATAGAGCTATTTTCTATAGCTGAAATCGAAGACATGAAATTTGGGGATAAAGAATGGTTTGTGTTCGCTGAAACTTCTCTTGAATTGCATATTAAGAAGTTAGTTTTTCACAAGAGACGTTGGCGTATAAAAAGTTTG
>NZ_JCBCBS010000034.1:0-7543 GCF_059864205.1 Pelovirga sp. | reverse complement strand
GTAGTGGGTAGTGGGTAGTGGGTAGTGGGGTATCAGTGAACCGTGAGCGGTGAGCGGTGAGCGGTGAGCGGTGAGCGGTGAGCGGAAAAAAACATTAACGGAGAGCCAAGGGCGGGGAAAAAGGGTAGTAGGGAGTGGGTTAAGATTTCCCAGTCCCCAGTCCCCAGTACTGTCCCCAACTAAAAACTGTTCACGGTTCACTGTTTACCGTTCACTTTTTTTAGCCTGCCTGGTATTATTAATCGTGCTGTTTAACGTTCTATAGGGAGTGCGGTTATGTCGATTACGGCAAATGAATTAAAGACCCGTGGCGTGGCCTCGATTCATGAGGCGCTTAAACACCAGGACGAAGCGATGATCTCGGTTCGTGGACGGGAACGGTATGTGGTGATGGATATTGACACCTATAATAAGCTTCGTGTTTGCGAATTGGAAGCCGCCTATTATCAGGCACAACGTGAGCTTGCCGAGGGGCAGGGGATTGTTGAGTCGGTTGCTGACCACATGGCGCGTATCCGTCAGCTGGACGTATGAATTATCAGATCATCTATACCCCGGGCTATAATAGACGTGCAGCCCGTTTCCTGAAAAAACATCCGGACCTGGCCCTTCAGTACGAAAAAACGCTTCAATTGCTTGAAGTGAATCCCTTTCACCCGTCATTGCGTCTGCATCGGCTTAAGGGCGGGCTCGCCGGTTTGCATTCGGTCTCGATTAATTTCAGTTACCGCATCACCCTTGAAATGATTATTCAGGGCAATTCACTGTTGCTGGTGGATGTCGGCAGCCATGATGATGTTTACAGATAGTCTGCGGGGAGTGGGGAATCAGTGAGCGGTGAGCGGTGAGCCGTGAGCAGTGAGCAGTGAGCAGTGAGCAATGAACCGTGAGCGGTGAGCAGTGAGCAATGAACCGTGAGCGGTGAGCAGTGAGCGGTGAGCGGTGAGCGGAAAAAAACATTAACGGAGAGACGGAGAGGAAAGGGCGGGGAAAACGGGTAGTAGGTAGTAAGTAGTAGGAAAACCGTAGGGGCGGGTCCCTGTGCCCGCCCGGCCTTTGATCTAAAGATTTTACCGCTCACCGCTCACCGCTCACCGTTCACTAAAGGTTTTCACCGCTCACCGCTCACTGTTCACGGTTCACTTTTTTTAACAAATGACACCGCGTTAGCGGCTAATAAATTTCCCTGCGTTCCATCAGGTGCTTGAGCGGCACCATTGTTTTGTGCAGTACGCCAAATATGACGACTTGTTGTTCGTCTACGATATAGTAAACAACATGACTTACATGAGGAAAGCTCATCACATTTGTCCCTACCTCAGGCCTGAGTTTCCCCAAAGAGGGCGCTTCAGCAAGGAGATTCATGGTTTTTCGCAGATCCGATATGTATTTTCCAGCCTGTACGATCCCCCATTCTTGCAGTGTGTACCGGCGAATTTCTATCAGGTCAGCTTGAGCCTCAGGTGTTAAGCGGTACGTTGGAGATGGCATCAATCGCTATTGCCCGCTTGTAGTTGATCAAAAAATGATTCACCATCGACCAAATTGCCAGCAGCTATATCTGCCCTGGCCTGCATTGCTCTTGATTGCAATAAGCGTAACTTGAGCGCCTCAATACTTGCATATTCCTCAGCCGAAATGACCACGGCAACAGGTTTTCCATTCTTGTTGATATGCACCGGGGCTCTCTGTGCTTTTAACAACAGATCACCAAAATGGGTTTTTGCTTCATTGGCCGTTAGGGTATCCATTATAGGTTATCCTTTCTGAATCGGTCGATTTGATTATTTTAGGTGATTAGTATTGAATCTGTCAATTTAATCGTTGGGAAGTTGGTACTCGGAAGTAGGTAGTTGGAAATAGGATAAATGCTTTCACCCAGTCCCCAGTCCCCAGTCCCTAATCCCCAGTCCCTAATCCCCAGTACCTGGGTTTGAAAAATTTGACTCTAACCGCCGTACGGTTCAAAGGTTTTCACCGCGATAAAAAAAGGTTCAAAGTTTTGGACCCTATAGACTTTGATAGATTTTCATTGTGGCGAGGATTGAGAGCTTTGAATTCTCATTTTCTAGCCGCGATCAGAATCTATGAAAATCTATAAGGGCTTTTTGACACGGTAAAAGTCAACGGCAAAGATGACGCGGTGAAGGTCAACGGCAGATCTTTCTTGTTGTTTTAAAACCCCTAAAAACTGAAGGATCAGGTGTTTTTTGTTTTCTCAACCACCTCCTGGGCAGTTGCGGCATCGAAAATGTTGGTGGCAAAATGCTGTAGCTCGGCCTCGGTTGCGTTTTTGATGCGCTTCTCCACGCTGGCGGGAATACTGCCGAAGCGACTTAGCAGCAACCGGCGCAGCAACTGCACCTGACCGCTGTGCTGGCCTTGCTGCACACCTTGTTGCACGCCTTGTTGTAAACCCTGCTGCACGCCTTGCTGACGTCCCTCATCAAACCATTTTTGTGCGAGTGTCGGCATCAGATCCTCCCTGGTGTTGCTGGCATCGAGACTGTCTTCGATCACCTGTTCGTCAATGTAGACGTTGCAGTATATCGCGTAACGCAGGTAGGTTTCAATCTTTTCCAGCAGCGTCGCCCGGGTGTCGGTGGCCTGAGCGAGGCAGGCAGCAATCTTAGGCAGAGCGTCGATCAGACTGCGCCGCTGGATGTGATAGAGCAGATCAAGAAAGGCGCGGGTTTCCAGGCTCAGTTCCAGCTTCTGTCGATCCATCTGCGCCACGTCCCAGAGGACATAGTCGAACCTGGGCGTGTAAGAGCCCATGACGGATGGATCGTCCAGATCAAGCAGATCGACCAGATTCCGCCGCCGCCAACCCTGCCGGCCATGATAAAGAACAATCGGAATAATCGGTGGTAGCTTCTTTTGCGGATGGTGGCGGTGGTGGCTCTCCCACTGGGCCGCCATGTACTTGAGCAGTTGCAAACTGCACCAGTCATCCGGCTGGCTCTTGTGCTCGAACAGGGTATAGATGTAGGCACTGCGCTCGCTGTTTATAAGCTGCACCCGAAAGACCATGTCACTGTAGGTCTGGTGCAGCGCCTTGCTGACATAGCTGCCGGGCAACCGCTCCAGGGTTGATAAGTCGAGTTGACCGGCAAGCAGCGGGGGCAGTTCGTGTTGAAGTAGATCGCAGGCGACTTTCGGGTCTTCCAGCACCTTGCGCACAAAACTGTCATGTGGATTATGAATAGGTGTCTCCATAGGAACCGAGTATAGTCACTGAAAAAGCAACAGAGCAATAAAAAAAATTCAACGCACCGCCAGCTTGATTTAACCCGTGTTGGTGGGTTGGGGTTGTTTGTGGTTGAGCAGGTAGAGCGGCGGGTGATTGTGATTGATGAAGTGAAATTGGAATGAAACCATGAAGGGCAATTTCTAGCCGCGATCAGAATCTATGAAAATCTATAAGGGCTTTTTGACACGGTAAAAGTCAACGGCAAAGATGACGCGGTGAAGGTCAACGGCTTAAAAAACTGGTAGTCGGGAATAGGTAGTAGGGAGTTGATTTAATGATTTCTACCCAGGCCCCAGTCCCTAATCCCCAGTCCCTGGGGTTGAAGCATTTGACCCTAACCGCTTACGGTTTAAAGGTTTTCACCGCGATGAAAGACTTCATTAATCTAAAATATCTTCAGGCCATAATAGTGCACAATGTAATACGCGCAGAATGCGAACAATATTTCCGTTGACGCGATAAGTGACAATGTATGGAGTCTTGGAAATGATCAGCTCGCGTGTCCCTGCAACGCGACCTGGCCGGCCGCAATTTGGAAATTGCAGGAGTATTTTTGTTTGCTCTTCAATATGTTCATCTAGAATAATAGCGGCACGTGGATTGTCTTGTTCAATATAATCAAAGATTTTGTTTCGGTCTTCTATCGCGAATAGAGTCCATTCCATCTTCACGGCCGCTTTTCCTCACACTTACGTAAGGCTGCGGCGCGTCTTCCTGAAAAATGACTTTCAACCTGATCATTCGGCACCGAGGGGCGTGAGTCGGCAAGTGCTTCTTGTACCTTTGCCTTGAACCAGGCGTCGTGGGTGGCCGGATCCGTTGTGAAGCCGGGGGGCAATTCGCCTTCATTCGCTACGCGAGTCAACAGGATTCGGACAGCATCCGAGACTGTCAGTCCCATGTTTTCCAATATCGCCGCTGCTCGATCTTTGATAGCAGCATCGACGCGAGTTTGCACAAGTGCATTGGCAGCCATAAAATGATCCTCCTTGGTAAGTAGATACCTTTATTGTAGTTCAAATGCATTACAGAATCAAGAAGCGGGGAGTGGGGAACCAGTGAACCGTGAGCGGTGAGTGATGAGCGGTGAGCGGATAAAACTTAAACCAGAAGCAGAGAATAGAATTTGACCTCGTAGCGTCGTGAGAGAGCAAAGCGAACGGGCGAGAGACAAGTCATGAAAACCGGCCTCGCGCAGAGATCGCAGAGATCGCAGAGAAAAATAGAAAACCGTTTTTGGGGTAAGGCTTTTAAACTATAGGTCTTTCGGTTTGTGCTTTTCTTGGCGTCCTTTGCGGGCATGAGAGAGCAAAGCGAACGGGCGCGAAATAGATTATGATAAGCAGTTACCGCTCACGGCTCACCGTTCACGGTTCACGGTTTTTTACAAATGACGCCGCGTTAGCGGCTGACCAGGGACTAAGGACACCGCGCAGCGGTAGACACCGCGAAGCGGCAGCCCCCGCGTTAGCGGTATATTCTTACGCCGCCAGAATTTCTTTTAGGACATCTGGGCGTTTTATCGCAATAGCGATCAGAGATTTTGCAGCGCCGGAAGGTTGACGACGCCCCTGTTCCCACTCCTGCAGTGTCCGCAGTGGTACCCCGAGAATCTTGGCAAACTCAGTCTGAGAAAGATCGAGTTTGTGCCGGGCTTCAGCGATAGGTGAGACATCGACGGAATAAGTTCTGCCCATTTTCCCGGATTTTATGTCCCGAATGGCCTGCAGCAGTTCCTCGCCAACATTTCGATTGGCATCACGATCGAGTAATTCTTTATCATTTAAAGTCATGTTCAATCTCCTCTTTCAGGGCTTTGAGGATATGTCCGGGGATACTGTCAACGGCGCTTTTTGCGTAGATTAACAGAAGCCATATCTCGCCGGACTGCAGGCGCGCATAGTACATGATACGCACGCCGCCGCTCTTTCCACCCCCCTGCCGTTTCCAACGGATCTTACGAATCCCTCCTGCTCCTTTCACCATATCCCCCGCATCAGGAGATGCAGCCAGAAACGCCTGAAATGCGGCATATTCTTCATCGCTCAGGTAGTCATGTACCTGTTTGGTAAAAAGTGGGGATTCAATAAATATGATCATGCTAGAACTATACGTCATTGACGTACAATATCAAGGCTTCTCACGTCAAGGATTAAAGAAGAAAATATTTACATCTATCGCGAATAGAGTCCATTTGATCTACGCAGTGTAAGTTCCCACATTGAGTTGATAAAAACTGGCAGGTTATTTTGATATTTACAGATAGTCTTCGGGGAGTGGGGAATCAGTGAGCCGTGAGCCGTGAGCCGTGAGCCGTGAGCCGTGAGCGGTGAGCGGAAAAACATTAACGGAGAGGAAAGGGCGGGAAAAGCGGGTAGTGGGTAGTGGGTTAAGATTTCCCAGTCCTCAGTTCCTAATCCCCAGTTCCTAGCCCCTTTTATATTCAATTACGCAACTCGCAGGGGCAGAACTTCTTGCTGAATGGTCTCCATGTTTTGTTGCGCTACTTTCAAATCATAGCTGGTTTGCAGGTTCATCCAGAACTGCGCTGTGGTGTTGAAGTACCTTGCCAGTCTGAGGGCGGTGTCAACACTTATCCCGCGTTTTTCACGCACAATATCGTTGATCCGTGGAGCGGAAACACGCAAAGCGGTTGCCAGCGCATTGGCGCTCATGCCCAAAGGCTGGAGATATTCTTCCCTTATGATTTCACCAGGGTGAATAGGTCTCATGTTATTCATTAGTTGCTCCTTTTTAGTGATAATCGCTAATTTCAACTTCAGTCGGCTCCTCCAACCACACAAAACATATGCGCCACTGTTTGTTGATTCTGATGCTGTACTGCCCTGATCGATCACCACTGAGTTTTTCCAGCATGTTTCCTGGAGGTGAGCGTAAATCAAGCAGCTCAACAGCATTGTCAAGCATCTGCAACTTGCGTTCAGCTTGTGCCTGAAAAGATCTGAACTGCTTTGGTTTTCCACCCTCATAAAGGGATTGCGTCTGCTTGCACTTGAAGTTTCGTATCATGGAAACATGGTATAACGGAAAGCGTTAAACGTCAACCGTTAAGTGATGTGAAGTGGGTAGTAGGGAGTAGGGAGTGGGGAGTGGGAAAGCAGTGAACCGTGAGCGGTGAGCAGTAAGCGGAAAAAAACATTAGCGGAGAGTCAAGGGCGGGGAAAACGGGTAGTGGGTAGTGGGTAGTGGGTAGTGGGAAATCAGTAAACCGCCTTTCCAGCACCGCTCACCGCTGACTGTTTACCGTTCACTAAAGGTTTTCACCGCTCACCGTTCACTGTTTACCGTTCACTAATGATTTTCACCGCTCACGGCTCACCGTTCACGGTTCACGGTTTTTACAAATGACGCCGCGCTAGCGGCAGACAAAGGACCAATGACGCCGCGTCAGCGGCAGACACCGCGCAGCGGCAGACCAATAACCCCTCAGTTATCAATCACCTGGATCGGAAATATTTTCATCTGCTTATCAGCACTGACCAGAGCCACGCTTTCGAGTTTGCTCTGTGCGGCCAGCATGCGGTCGAAAGGATCTCTGTGTGGTTGCGGCCAGCTACCGGCTAGCTGGGCATGCTCGGGAGTGATCGGCAAGGGGGTAAAGCCTGCGTGATCAATCCAGTAGGGAACATTTTTGGCTACTGAATCGGCATGAGGTAGTTTACCTATGCGGTATTTCGTTGCTATTTCACAGACCGATGCTGAGCTGATGTAGACGGTGTTTTCCTTTGAGCTGATCAGCGGCCGTATTTTTTCTGACAGGTCCGGCGCGTCGAACAGCCACCATAAAAAAATATGGGTATCCAGCAGTAAGCTCATCTTTCCCATGCGTCCAGTTCCTCTTCGGGGAGCGCTTCAAAAAAATCGGCGGTCACTTTTCCCTTGGCTATTCCGGGCGTCCTTTTGGTTGCAGGATCGATTGGAACCAGCTTGGCGTAAGGTTTTCCCGATTTGGCAATAATGACTTCTTCACCGGCATGGGCTCTTGCCACCAGTCGGGACAAGTGGGTCTTGGCTTCGTGAATATTGATAGTTTCCATTTGATACCCTTCCTTAGTCAAGTGACTAAGTCTACAATGAAAGTGATACTGTGGTCAATGCATAGGGGGAGTGGGAAAGCAGTGACGAGTGATGAGTGATGAAGCAAGGGCGGAAAAACGGGTAATGAAATCAGTAAACCGTGAGCGGTGAGCGGTGAGCGGAAAAAAAAAACATTAACGGAGAGCCAAGGGCGGGAAAAACGGGTAGTGGGTAGTGGGTTAAGATTTCCCA
>NZ_JCBCBS010000024.1:0-1723 GCF_059864205.1 Pelovirga sp. | reverse complement strand
AAGTTTTGAGGGCATAAAACTTGCGCTATATCATACACTTGGGGACTTACCTGAACCGGTGGCCACCCACAGATTCTGCGGATGAACCCAATTTGGCTAGCCTGTCCCGCTGTGCCGGTTTCAGTCGGGTCGGGCGCAGGTTGCAAATGAAGAATGGGGGGTGTAAAATCTAGGTCCTTTTTTCGTCTTCGAGTCTGGCTCACGTTTTGGCTCACATATTTTCCGCAGGTAAGCGCTCCACGAACCCCATCTTCCAATAATTTCCAGTAATTTCCGGTTAGGTTTTTGCATGTAGTTATTTGAAATTATTTTGAAAATTCGTATTTTATTGCTTGACAAGAGGCAATGGGTGCGGACCGCATTTTTGTATGGCCAACAATATCAAGAGGTTATGCGAAATGCGAAGACAGGTCCCAAAACGCTTGCCAACTACCGTTCATTTTAATCAATTTATACAACCCATTAGTAGCACTTTGAAAAATGGCCCTGAACTTACTTCTCGTGGACATCGACCGTTGAAGATGGATTTCGAAGAACAACTTCGGATCTTGATCTATTACCACCTTCAAGAATACCGATCAGCACAACATCTGCTTCAAGCCCTCAAAGAAGACGATTTTGCTCGCCAGCACATCGCTCCTGAACAGGGTATTGAAAAGAGCAGTTTCTCGGAAGCCATCAACAACCGAGGTCTTGAGCAGATGCTCCACGTTTTTAAAGAGCTTCAAATGCAGGCGCACGACCTGCTGCCCAATGCACACCCCGAGCTTGGGTCACTGGTCGGGATTGATGGCTCCCTGATCGATGGCAGCCTATCAATGCTCTGGGCCGATTATCGAAAGGGTTCCAAAAAGGCCAAGGTCCATGTCGGATTTGACCTGAACCGCTCGATCCCCAGAAAGGTTTACCTTACAGATGGCAAGGGCGGCGAGAGGCCTTTCGTTTCAAAAATCCTGTCCAAAGATGATACCGCTGTGACCGATCGCGGCTACCAATGCCACCGGCTTTTTGATCAGTGGCAAAAGGACGGTCAGCTATTTATCTGTCGGATCAAGGAAGGCACTCACAAAAAAATCCTTTCTCATAACACTGGACCGACCGACAGTAGCATCGTCTTCTTCGACGCCACTGTGTTGTTGGGCACACCTGGTATCAATCAAAGCCAAACCCCTTTGCGACTGGTCGGCTATGAGGTCGACCGCGCCAAATACTGGATAGCTACCAACCGCCATGATTTGACTGGCGAACAGATCGCCCAGGCTTACAAGCTGCGCTGGAACATTGAAAATTTCTTCGCTTGGTGGAAAAGACACTTGAAAGTCTACCACCTGATTGCACGCAGTCCCTACGGCCTGATGGTCCAAATTTTGGCTGGCCTGATCACCTATCTGTTGCTGGCCATCCACTGCCACAAGCACTATCGGGAAAAAGTCTCCATCCGCCGGGTCAGAGAGTTGCGCACCGTCATTGAAAACGAGCTGCGCATGGTGCCAGATGACGATTTTAATGTGTCAAAAGTTCAAAAGCATAAATTTCAAACCGTTGATGCAAAAACCTAACCGGAAATTACTGAAGCCACTTACATAATTCATCGCAAAAACGAAATAATTTTGAAAAGCTTCACACCATACGAAACCTGCCGAGATAATCAAAAAAATTCAAGGTTGGTTCCTCGCTGTTTCAAGTTGGTAGGGCAAAGTGCATCCATCGCCACAGGCCTGCC